>CANJRM010000082.1 GCA_947476645.1 Bacteroidota bacterium | reverse complement strand
GTAGAGCAAAAACAATCTGCGTATAGAAACATTGTTGGCACCAAGCGCTTTCATAATGCCAATCATATTGGTGCGCTCTAAAATTAAAATGAGCAAAGCGGTAATCATATTAATAGCCGCCACCACAATCATCAGCGAAAGAATAATCAGCTCGTTCATGGTTTGTAAATCGAGCCAGTCGAAAATACCCGGTGTAATGCTCTTGATAGTTTGCACATCAAGCTTCGAATTTTCCATGCGCGAGTAAACTTCTTCGCCAATAGTTTCGAGCGGGTCGCGCTGCATTTCGTTGTATTTTTCTTTGCTGAGTAAACCGCCAAACACCGTTAGGAAATAAGAACGCCAGCGGTTTTTGAAAAGATTATCTTCTTTCAAAAAAACTTCGAAACCGCCTACGGTATCGCTGCCCCAATTATTCAATTCCTGAATCACGCCTATATCCACCATCGCATATTTCGAATCAAATTCTTCGAGACCTGTTTCGTAAATTCCTTTCACCTTAAACGGACGGTTGCGGATAGACCTGCCCATGAACGTTACCACTACTTTGTCGCCTGTTTTTAAAAGCAAACGCTTAGCGGTTTGTTTCGAAATCAAAATATCGCGTTGCGAATTTTCGGAACCTGTTTTAATAATTTCTCCGCTCTTGAGATAAGGCGTAAAGTTTTTCCAGTCGTAATCATCACCCACTCCCTTCAACACAATTCCTTCAAAATCGTTATCGGTTTTAAGCAAGCCTCCTTTAAGTGCGCTCACCTGAATATGTTTTGCCTCGGGAATAATGTTTTGATTTTTGTAGAAATCCTGATACTTGTAAATGCCCTGTTCGTGCAGCGAGTTGGTAAGCGAGAACGGAGTAATTTCTAAATGCGACCAAAAGCTGAGCACTTTATTGCGAATCTCTTTTTGAAATCCGTTGACCATCGAAGTGGCAATAATCATAGTCGCTAAACTCAACGCCACCGCCAGTATCGCAATGCGAATAATGAATGCCGAAAAATTTTTCCGGTTGCTGAAAGCAATTTTGCGAACAATAAAGATTTCGAGATTCACGGTTCGAGTTTAAAGTTTAAAGTTTGAAGTATCAAGTGATTGGTTAATGGTTACGGGTTATTGGTTTGGAGTTTGAAGTTTTAAATTGAATGTTTGCATAGATGATGAAATTGAAAATATCGCTCGCATTTATTTTTCTATCGGTGTTGAATAATTGTAATTCTCAACCCGCAACTGCGCCTTCAGCGCATAAACTGGCTAAAGCAAAAGATGAGGTCCGCATCATTTGCGGTGCAGAGCGCATGCAGGAATATCTTCCATTGCTTCAAAATAAAAATGTGGCTTTGCTTGTGAACCAGACTTCGATGGTTGGTGAAACGCATTTGGTAGATACCTTGCTTGCTAAGCACGTTCGCATCAAAAAAATATTTGCACCCGAACACGGCTTTCGTGGAAGTGCCGATGCAGGCGAGCATGTGCGCGATAGTGTAGATGCAAAAACAAAAATCAAAATCATTTCGCTGTATGGCGAAAAGAAAAAACCATCGAACGATGATTTGAAAAATGTGGATGTAATGATTTTTGATGTGCAGGATGTTGGCGCGCGTTTCTATACGTTTATTTCAACGCTGCATTATTTGATGGAAGCCTGTGCCGATAATAATATTGAACTCATTGTGCTCGACCGCCCAAATCCAAATGGCTGGTATATTGACGGACCTGTTTTGAAAACAGAGTTTCAATCGTTTGTAGGTGTTGACCCAATTCCTGTAGTGCATGGTTTAACCATTGCTGAATATGCGCAAATGGTCAATGGCGAAAACTGGTTGCCCGATGGCAAACAATGCAAGCTCAAAATAATTTCGTGTTTGAATTACGACCATTCCATGCGTTATAGTTTGCCGGTAAAACCTTCACCTAATTTACCAAATGCAGGCGCGGTTTATCTTTATCCTTCGATTTGTTTTTTTGAAGGCACCGATATTTCGGTGGGCAGAGGAACCGATGCTCCTTTTCAAATGATTGGCTCTCCAAACATTACCGTGCGCAATTTTTCTTTTCATCCCGAAAGCAAACCGGGAGCTAAAAGTCCTCCGCATGTAAATCAGATTTGTTTCGGTTACGATTTGCGTTGGATTGGTAACGATGCACCGGGCATCAATCTTTCTTATTTGCTCGATACCTATAAAGCAATCAACGATACTTCGAAATATTTTCTGCCGAATGGGTTCTTTGATAAACTGGCGGGCACCGATGAATTGCGAAAACAAATTATAGCGCACAAAACAGAAGAAGAAATCAAAGCAAGCTGGAAACCTGATTTGGAAATTTACAAAGCGAAGCGAAAGAAATATTTGCTCTATAAAGATTAGTAATGAAGAAATTGAGAATAGTTTTTATGGGCACACCTGAGTTTGCAGTTCCAATGCTTAGCGAACTCGTGAACTCAACGCATGAAGTGGTAGGTGTAGTTACTGCACCCGATAAACCTGCGGGAAGAGGAATGCAGTTAAATGAAAGTGAGGTAAAGAAATTTGCGAAAGAAAAGTCCCTGCACATTCTTCAACCCGAAAAACTGAAGAATGAAAACTTTCTTACAGAATTAAAATCATTGAATGCTGATTTGTTTGTGGTGGTTGCGTTTCGCATGTTGCCCGAAGTAGTTTGGAACATGCCGTCACTCGGCACTATTAATCTTCATGCATCCTTATTACCGCAGTATCGCGGGGCGGCACCTATCAATTGGGCAATTATAAACGGAGAGAAAGAAACGGGAGTAACCACCTTCTTCATTCAGCACGAAATTGATACAGGCAAAATAATTTTTCAGGAAAAGATTCCGATTCGCGAAAACGAAACGGTAGGAGAGTTGTATGTAGAGTTGATGCAGTTAGGCGCAACGGTGTTGCGCAAAACGGTTGATGCTATTGCATTGGCTAACTATCCGCAAATTCCACAAGACCATATTACCGATATTAAACACGCGCCCAAAATTTTTAAAGAAACCTGCAAAATAGATTGGAACAAAACCGCTGAATACAATTACGATTTCATTCGCGGCTTAAGTCCATATCCCTGTGCATTCACTTTACTCAACAGCAAAGTGTTTAAGATTTTTAAAGCAGAAAAGAGCAATTCAGCAAACACTACGAACGCCCCATACGAAACCGATGGCAAAACTTATCTGCGTTTTTATTGCAGCAATGGAGCTATTGATGTAAAGGAATGTCAGTTAGAAGGAAAAAAGAAAATGAGTGTAGAAGAGTTTTTGAGAGGGGGAATAAAGTTGACTTAATCTCTATAGCTTTTTCTCACCATCCTCTTTCAACAAAATCTTTCTTGTTTTAGGAAAGTGCACTAAGTAGAAAATACTCACCACCACAATTCCTGCAATAAAAAATATCATGGCGTATTGGCGCAAACCATCCTGAAAGAAAAACTCTCCCGTCATCCAGGTGGCGTTGGCGCTAATCCATAAGCACACTGCCGTGTTGTGAAACAAGTCAGCAATGTTTTTGCGCGAACGCCAGGCAATATGAATAGCAACTATCAGCGTAGGAATAATCATCGTCATTCCCGCAATGCGCCAGGTCATTACCCAACAGGTATCTTTTATCAGCCATAAAACAATGTGCATATTTTCGTATTCGCGTATGTCTTTGAACATGGGATTATTTTTTGCGTGAAGATATGATTCTTAGAAATTGCTTATTGTTGATTTGTTATAAGGCAATTAAAATGATAGTGCTCCGAAAATTGAAAGAGTTTATTCTCTACTCCAATATTTTTATTGGCTTGTGCGCGCTTGCCTTGGCGTTTACTAATCAAGTAACAGTAGAAGGCGAAATTCATTTCAATCGTACGTTTTGGTTTGTATTTTTCTCTACCATGTTTACGTATTCGTTTCTGAAATTCAGAAGAACAGGAGAAGTAGTGAATGATACTACTCACAGAACATGGGCGCAGGAGAACTTGCAACTCTCCAAAAATATTTTGGTGATTACGCTGGTAGCTACGGTGAGTTTTTTCTTTATGCTTAATCGTCAGCAACAAATAATTGTTGGCGTGTTGGCAGTGGTTACTCTCTTCTATGGTTTTGTAGATATTCCTTTTTTAAAACCTACAAGGAAACTTCGCGATTTCGGGTTGCTGAAAACATTCTTTGTAGCACTGGTTTGGTCGGTGACAACAGTTGTAGTTCCATTGTCAAATACTTTTGTTGAAACAGATATGCTGGTTTTTCTTTTGTTGCGCAGATTTCTCTTTGTTATGGCGCTCACTATTGTGTTTGAAATTAAAGATTTGAAAAGCGATGAAAAATACAATCTGCAAACCATTCCTATGCGATTGGGCATTTCTAACACTAAACTTCTTGCACAAGGAATTTTATTTCTACTCATGCTTATCAACTGTGTGCAGTATTTCTTTTTCGATGTTTCGTTACTGAATATGCTGGCGGTGAATCTTTCTTTGCTGGTTTCTATCTTCTGTATTCAACCGGTAGATGAAGAAACAGGTGATTGGTGGTATTACTTTGTGTTAGACGGTATGATGATTTTGCAATTTGTTTTTGTTTATGCGGCTACTAAATATTTGTAATGATGAAAAGAATTGTCATCAACATTGCTACTGTTCTTATTCTATTAGTTGCTATTGAAATTATCAGCAACAGAATTCTCAATAAAATTTACAATCGCGAATTTGAGTATTCATTACTGGTTGACAATAAATATTTCACTTCATCAGGATTAAAAGAAAACGCAGAAGGAAAAGTTTGGGGAAAGAAATTTCATACAGATGGTTTAGGCTGCAGAAAAAACAAAACTGCTTTTGATTCAAAGAAAAAGAAGTGGCTTTTCATTGGCGATTCTGTAACGGAAGGTGTTGGAGTAGATGATACTTCTACATTTTCAAGTCTGTGTTCAGAAGCATTTGCTGAGCATAATCTTTGTAATTATTCGCTGATTGGTTATTCAACTACTGACTACGTAAACGTGCTGGAATCAGTTTTGGAAAAAGATTCAACTACAGAATTAGTTACGCTCTTCTATTGTTTGAATGACGTTTATGGCAATGCGAAGACAAAAGATTTACCTGTAATGGCAAAGCAAAATTTCATTGGTAAATTGAATGGTCTCTTACAAAGTTCCTGCTCTACGTATAAACTGCTTAAACTTTTCTTCTACCAGCATTCCAACCGTTACTTCACTTACGATTTGCAGTTTTATAAAAAAGAAGATGCACATTTCATTCAGGCGATGAATGATTTGCGTTTCTGTGATTCACTCTGCAAGTCGAAAAATATTTTTTTCAATGTGGTTGCACTTCCTTATCAATCGCAGTTGCTTGATAAAAATTTCGTGCCGCAGCAATTGGCAAAAGAATATTGCACTAAAGATTCCATTGAGTTTTCAGATGCTTCTCTATGCCTTTCAAAACAAAATGATATCAGCTCTCTCTATCTTTTTGCGGATGAAATTCATTTTTCTGAGAAAGGTCATAAAGCCATTGCTGAGTTTTTATCTCAGTAAATTATATTTGCGATCGTGATTTTTAATAACCTATAATTAGCAATGATTAAGAACGACTGGACTCTCGAAGAAATTAAGGAAATATATTTTTCACCTGTGTTGGAATTGATTCTGCGCGGTGCTGAAACACACAAGCAATATCAGGCAACTGGTGAAGTGCAGGTTTGCACATTACTCTCGGTAAAAACAGGAGGATGTTCCGAAGATTGCGCTTACTGCCCACAAGCGGCACGTTATAGCACGGGAATTGAGGCGCACAAACTGATGACATATGAAGAAGTTGTAGGCAAAGCACTTGATGCCAAGAATGGCGGCTCTACGCGTTTTTGCATGGGCGCAGCTTGGCGTAACGTGCGCGACAATTCAGATTTTGACAGAGTGATTGATATGGTGAAAGGTGTGAACGCTGTTGGCTTAGAAGTTTGTTGCACACTCGGCATGTTGACCGAACAGCAAGCGCAGCGATTGAAAGAAGCAGGACTCTATGCTTACAATCACAACCTTGATACCAGCGATGAACACTACGGTGAGATAATTTCTACGCGCACTTATAAGGATCGTTTGGAAACACTCGATAATGTAGAGAAGGCGGGCTTGAGTGTTTGCTGTGGTGGAATTATTGGTTTGGGAGAAACAGATGACGACCGCATAAAATTATTGCACACACTTGCTACGCGCGAACAACATCCTGAGAGTGTTCCGGTGAATGCACTCGTGAGTGTAAAAGGAACTCCGCTTGAAGGAAGAGACCGCGTGAACGTTTGGGAAATGGTGCGCATGATTGCAACAGCACGTATTCTTATGCCGAAGGCAATGGTGCGTTTGAGCGCAGGAAGAAATGAAATGAATTTTGAACAACAGGCTTTGTGCTTTCTGGCAGGAGCTAATTCTATTTTTACAGGCGAAAAATTGCTGACTACTCCTAATCCTGATTTCGATGCTGATAAAGAGATGTTTCAACTGCTTGGCTTAAAGCCGCGCGAATCTTACAAAGCAGAAAAGGGAAAGAACTTACAAGCAGTTTAGTTATTTAAACTTCCCTGTCTTACTCTCTACTGAAATATTTTCACTCCCACACAGATGAAGTTTGCTGTAAACTAAAAACTGAACTTCTTTTTGTGCGTAGCAAAAGTCTTCGAGCTTTCTAAGTAATTGTTGCACCGCTTCGTATTCTCCTTCGAGCGTAGTTTCAAAAGCCCCAACAGAATAACTGATTCCCGATTGCTGAATGAGTTCAATAGCTTTGTCAACTATAGGAAATGCTTTTTCAATTTGCGTAAGCGGAATGACTTGTACGGTTGCGTTAATGAGCATGATGTAATTTTATGAATGCAAGTATAACGAAGGGAACCATGCATTTGTCTATTGTCTAACGTCTAATATCTTTAAGTCTGTTATGTACTACTTATCAAAATTCATCTTTTGGATTTTTGGTTGGAAACTTAAAGGCGAAGTTCCTCCGCTGAAGAAGTTTGTGATTATTGCCGCGCCTCATACAAGTGCATGGGATGTTCTGTTCGGTATTTGCGCTATTTATCTTTTCAAAATGAAACTTTCATTTTTAGCAAAACAGGAAGCGTTCAATCCTCCATTCGGTTTTTTGTTTCGTGCGGTTGGCGCAATTCCGGTTGACCGCTCATCGAAACACAATGTGGTGGAGCAGGCAACTAAAATGTTTGAAGAGAAAGAGAATTTTATACTCGCACTTTCCCCTGAAGGCACACGCGAGTATGTAGCGAAATGGAAGACAGGTTTCTATTACATAGCGCTCGCTGCAAAAGTGCCTGTTGTATTAAGCTATCTTGATTTTGAAAATAAAATTGTAGGTATTGGTTCCACCATTTATCCTTCGGGAAACCTAGAAAAGGACATGGAACTGTTTCTTGATTTCTACCGACAAATAAAAGGGAAACATCCTGATAAAGGAATTCGGTAGTTGCTACAAAAAAAAACACCTCCGAAGTTTCTGAAACTCCGGAGGTGTTTAAATCTTCCTTCTTAAATTTTAAATCTTCAATCCTTAATAAATCTCACCACCTGCACGCTGTTGTTTGCGTGAATCTTAATGAAGTAAACGCCCGAACTGAATTTGTTTACATCTACCGCTTCGGTGCCTTGTTTAAAGTCGCTCATCTGTTTGAACCAAACCTGTTGACCAAGATTGTCGAACATTTCAAGATTTACATTCTGTGTTTCGTAAAGTTCTAAATAGATGTTGCAAATATCTTTTGTTGGGTTAGGATATACTTTTATCAAAGCAATGTCCTTCACTACAGCAATTCCGTTTGGACTGCTGATGGTGATGCTTGAAATTTTTGAGCAACCTGCGTTATCAGTTACGGTAACGGTGTAAGTTCCTGCAGGAACATTCAGAAGCGTTTGCAATTGACTTCCTGTATTCCATGAATAGGTGTAAGGACCGCTTCCTCCTGATGGATTTGCAGTAACAGAACCATCGCTGTTTCCTTGTGTAGGATTTTGCGAAGTGAAACTTACACTCACATTCGATGCATCGGTAACCGCTACAGAATTTGTATTGGTGCAACCGTTAGCATCAGTAATGGTAACAGAATATGTTCCTGCATTAATACCCTGAATATCCTTAGTAACAGCGCCATTGCTCCAGATGTAAGTGAAAGGGCCTGTTCCACCATTCACTGTCAAATTGATTTGCGCAGCTACCTGACATGTTCCGTTCACCGGATTCAAAATTGAGTTTGGTGCCAAGGCATTTGAAATTTGTGCCGATGTAGTAACCGAACATTGATTAGCATCAGTTACTGTTATCAGATAATTTCCTGCTCCTAAATTGGTAATGCCCGAACTTGTTCCGTTTGTGCTCCAGTGATAAGTATAACTTCCTGTGCCGCCTGTTACATCTGCCGTAGCTGTTCCGTTTTGGTTACCGCACAATGCGTTTGTACTGGTAACACTTACATTGAGTGCAGGAGGATTGGTAATAGTTACAGATTGCACGGCAATACATTGCGCATTGTCATGAACTGTTACTACGTAAGTATTTCCGCCTGTTAAGTTAGCTGCATTGGCAACGCCTGCTCCTGAACTCCAGTTATAAGTATAACCCGGTGTTCCTCCAGTTGCATTTGCCGTTGCACTTCCGTTAGTGCCGTTAAAACAACTTGGTGAAGTTTGTGTAACACTAACTGTTGGCGCATTTGCATTGCTAATAGTTCCCAACGCAGTAGAAGAACATCCGCTGTTATCTGTAACGGTAACTGTATAAGAACCCGCTGCCTGATTTGAAATAGTGGCAGAAGTTCCTCCACCAGTCCAGCTATAAGTATAACCACCGCTTCCACCTGTTGGTGTTGCAGTAATACTTCCAGTTGACTGACTACATGCAGCAGGAGATGAGTTGAAAGTTACGCTGATGGTTGAAGCAACATTGGTGATAGTTGCAGAAGCAGAAGCCGTGCATCCGTTTCCGTTAGTAACCGTTACTGAATAAGTTCCTGCAGCAAGACTACCTATGTTGCCCGCTGTTGAACTGGTGCTCCATGCATAACTTATTCCAGAAAGAACATTGTTTGGTAAGGCTAAAGCTGTTCCGTTGTTCAAGCCGCAACCTGCGTTCGTGGTTTGAATAGTTACCGTTAAAGTATTAGCAGCAGTGCCAACAACCATGGTGGTAGCAGCAGTGCAATTGTTTACATCGGTTACTGTAACCGAGTAAGTACCTGCTGCAAGATTGGTGATAGATGCAGTAGTTGCATTGTTTTGCCAGTGATACGTATTTCCTCCTGAGCCGCCCGTTGCAGTAACTGTAGCTACACCATTGTTCTGCCCGCAACTTGCATCTGTAGTACTTGGTGTAAGTGTAAGCGCTGCTAATGGTTGACTTATGTTTACCGAAGCTGTTGAAGAACACTGATGATTATCGGTTACGGTAACGGTATAAGTTCCCGCAGGTTTGTTAGAGATGGTAGCAGTAGTTCCTCCTCCGCTCCAACTGTATGTATAAGAAGTAGCTCCGCTTGCGCTAACTGTTGCAGAACCTGTAGAGCCACCAAAGCAAAGAACCGAAGTTGGACTGCTTGTTGTAAGTGTTGGTTTTGCGTAAACTGTTATGTAACCGTTTTGTGTGGAGGTGTTACTACCATTTGCGTTTGATGCAGTAAGCGATACATTATAAGTGCCCGCAGTGTTATAGGTAACTGTTGGGGTTTGTGCCGATGATGCAGCAGGAGTTGCGCCTGTCAAAGTCCAGCTATAAGAAGTAGGACTTCCTGTAGATGTACTGGTGAATGTAACCGATGAACCCGCACACACGGCTGTGTTGTTTGCGGTGAAAGATGCCGTTGGTGCGTTTCCGCTGGCGGTGCAAAGAACAGGCAATATGAAATTATCTAAGTCCAGTCCCCATGAATTTGCATCGTTGTAATTATACCAGGTACCGGTGCTTTGTTGCTCCCATCCGTAATTTGGAAGCGGAATGTTGTTGATATCGGTAGTTACTAAACCAACCGTGTCACCTGCTACATAAGTCATGGTGAAGCCAATGAAGAAATTACCTGTAACAGTAGCCGGTGTTGCGAAAGTTACATAGGTGAGATTTTGGTTTGTTACATCGGTAGCAATAGTGCTTATCAATACATTTTGCGAAGCCAATAAAGTTCCCGGACTTCCGCCCGCACCGTTGGCGTTCCAAACACTTGCTGTAATGTGCGATGTGGCAGGAGTATTGGTATGCGCATGTGCGAAATAGAAAAATGCTCCCGATACCTGTGCCGTTGTTGCGTTATCGTATTGTTCGGCTTTTGCTAAATCACCATAACCGTTATGACCCGCGAGGTAACCCCAGTTATTCGACAAATAAAGTCGAAGCGTATCGGCAGGTGCGGCATAAATATTTGAAAGTGTATCGCAGGTAGATGCACCCGCTGCAATTACAGTAATGTATGCTGTTTTGGTAATAGGATTACTGCCGTTTCCATTGGTGGCTGTAAGTGTTACCGGATAAACTCCTACTGTGTTATAAGTAATAGTAGGATTTTGTGTTGTTGATGTAGCCGGAGTTCCGCCAGTGAAAGACCAACTCCAAGAAGTAGGTGAGTTGGTTGATAAATCAGTAAACGCAACGGTGTTTCCAACTACAACTGTAGTAGGTGTGCCAATAAAATCTGCCACAGGAGCTGAGCCGGCTTGTGCCGTGGAGTTGTAAATGTTTACGTTATCGAGGTAAATATTATTTCCGTACTGGCAGGCGTTTTTGAAAGCGAAACGCACATTGGTTTGTCCGCTTAATGCAGCAAGAGAAACCGAATCTTTTTTCCATTGTGCCGCAGTGGGAACAAAACTGTTGGCTGTAGCCGTAGCCGTTCCTAAAGCGCTTCCGCCTTTGCTCCATAAGGTAGTCCAGCTAACTCCACAGTTAGTAGAGTAGAGAACAACCAGTGAATCGTTATAACCGCTTTGGTTGAAAGGGGCATAAGCATAATCCCATTTAATTCTTCCGGTACTTATACCGGTGAAATTATACGATGGCGTAATCAACCAGTCTTTTTGCCCCGGTGCATTGTAATTGTAGTTATACATGTAAGCCGAAGCAGTAGATGTTCCGAAACCACTGGCGGCAGTAGTGCGCGCCCAGGTAGTTAAACCATCTACGTTATTCAGCGACCAGCCCGCAGGAGGGAAGGTGCTGGCTTCAAAACCTTCGGTCAATGGCAAGGCATTTGAACCCGATACCACGATAAGACTTGTTTGTGTAGCTGTGTTTGTTCCGTTGGCGTTAGTAGCCGTAAGTGTTACGCTGTAAGTTCCCGCAGTGTTGTAAGTAACTGTTGGATTAGTAGCCGTAGAAGTAGCCGGAGTGCCACCCTGGAAAGACCAACTGTAAGTATTGTTGGTTCCTGTTGAAGTGTTGGTGAAAGTAACTGTTTGCCCTGTGCAAATAGATGTTGGATTAGCTGTGAACGCAGCCGTAGGCGCGCCTATTACTCCGCATTTATTATTGTTGGTTACTAATGCACTGCGCACTCCGCTAAGAATGCTGTTCATAGCATTTGCCTGCATGGTGGTAAACATTACGGTGCAATCGGAGTAGTCCATAAAGTCTTCGAGCAAATCGCCATACGATGAGTTGCCCGCACAAGAGAATAAAGGGGTGCAACCAAAGTTGGCTGCTTTTGAATCGGGGGTATCGCTGTAACCATCATCGGTAGCAGGAAAAACATTGCCGCAGGCATTAGCACTTAAATCGCCCCAGGTGTGGTGCAAGCCGAGGTAATGACCAACTTCATGTGTCCAGGCGCGGTTGCTCAGGTTGTTTAAACCAATAGAATAATCTACCACCACTCCGTCAATAGGATTTCCAACTAAGCCGTTTCCGGCTGCGGGAATGTAAGAGTAACCGCCCACACCGCCTGTAGCCGGTGAGCTTCCGCAAATATGCACTACCCAAATGTTGAGGTAGTGATAAACATCCCAAGGATCGGCACCGCCATTGGCGGTAGATTTCATATCATCTGTTTCGGTATTGGAGTCCCAACAGGTGTGTGTGGTTGAAACTCTCTCGATACCTGTGGTAGCAGCTCCTGATGGAGTTTGCTGCGCTAAGCAAAACTGAATGTTTGTGTTTGCCGCTAAACCCTGCACAGCCACACGCGCACCGCTGAAATCGGAATTTGTTTTGGCGTAATCGGCATTCATTTGAGCTATGTATGCCTGAATAGTAGCGGTAGAAATGTTTTGGGCCGCGTTATTATAGATAACGTGAACAACCACCGGAATGGTGCGCACGGCACGGGCAGCAAAGTATTCATCCTGCTGACCTATAGCCTGAAATTTGCGAACGGCATCTTCCTGCACGCGCATTTGCTCATCGTAATTAGGATTGGTAGCGCGCAGTTTGGTTACGGCATCCATAGTAAAGCAGGTGCGGTGTTGTGCAAAGCTGCCAATGCTTAAAAGAATAAAGAGAGCTAAGAAAATCTTCTTCATGTTATGCTGTTTTTTGAGCCGCCAAAAGTAGAATAAGACTTGAAAGAGAGAAGGGGCGGTGACTTAGTTAAAAACAGATTGTGAAGAAGAGAATTACTCCTTCACCCATCTCTTCTTCACGCTTGCATCTTTCGTTTTTATTTCAGCTATGTAAACTCCGTATGGAAGATTGATAATTGATAATTGATGATTGAAGGTTGAAGATTGAACAGCCATCACCACTTCTCCCATTGTGTTGTAAATATTTACCTGCTTTATTTCTTCGCTGCTTTCTATAAAGAGTTGAGAGGTGGCGGGGTTGGGGTAAATGCGAACTTGTGGTTCTTCTTGTAACGAAAGAGGAAAAACATTTGTAATTGTAGTTGTGTCGCAGAATTTGACAATCCAAAAATCCAGTTCACCACGGCCCGCTTGCGTTTTATAGCCACCAATTCCCCCATTACTACTAATCGCAATAACATAACACCCATCTTTACTTTGAATGGCACATCCTCCCTCATCATGACCGGTAGTGAAAATTGTTTTTTCCCATTGTTTATTTCCTGCTGAATCAACTTTAACAATCCATCCCTGCCCCTGTCCCAAATTGTTTTCAGATTTATCTCCGGTTGCCTGAGAGTAAGATTCTCCTGATAAAAAGTAACCTCCATCCTTAGTCTTTACAATGTACCTGAGTTCTTCACCCGAAAAACCACCAAAATCTTTATCCCATTGTCTATTACCAAGTGAATCAATTTTCACTATCCAGAAATCACCATGTGATCCAAAAGGTGATGTTGAGGTATCCCAACATGCCTGTGTTTTATCTCCATCATTTTCTGAAAAAGAAATACCTGCTAAAATAAATCCTGCATCGCTGGTTTGATTTATTGATGCAGGACTATCGAAATCTATTCCCCCGTATCTTTTATCCCATTGTTCATTCCCCATAGAATCAATCTTTACTATCCAATAGTCAGCATGTGCCGTAAGAGGAGATGTTGAAGTATCCCAGCATGCTTGAGTTTTATCAATACAGGTATCAGAAGATGATGACCCTAAAAGAATATATCCTCCATCACTGGTTTGACATAGAGAAGAAAACCCATCCCAAAGGGTTCCCCCAAATCTTTTATCCCATTGCTTGTTACCATAAGAATCGGTTTTGACAATCCAATAATCCACGTAACCTTTACTAGGCTGGGTCACATCTCCACTATCATTGTTAGACTCCGTGTTTCCACCCAGTATATATCCCCCATCTAACGTTTGCTTTACAGAATGAAGTATATCTCTATCGTTACCGCCAAATCTTTTATCCCACTCTTTGTTACCAAACAAATCAAGTTTTACTAGCCAATAATCTTCGCCTCCTTTTTTGGGCTGGGAGACATCTCCACTACTATCAGACCAAGTAGTTCCTCCCAATATATATCCTCCATCTACAGTTAACTCAAGCGAATAGAGCACGTCACCACCATTCCCTCCAAACCTTTTATCCCATACTTTGCTTCCAACCGAATCGGTTTTTACAACCCAGAAGTCTGCCCCACCCTGACTAGGTTGCGAAACATCGCCACTACTAATTGAATAAGTTATCCCACCTAGAAGAAAACCTCCATCATAAGTTTGGAGAAGTGCATTCAGATAATCATAATTACTTCCCCCAAACCTCTTATCCCATTGCTTCACCAAAGGATTTTGAGCAATCCCTAACAACCCACCAACCAAAAACACCGCAAAGAGGATAGTTTGTTTCATAAAGTGTATGCAGGGCTAAGGTAAAATTAAAATGGCATTAACAGCCCTGGGCAGATTTCTCCCATGCCTTTCACAATCTTGCGAATCCCTTCGGAGGTTTCTCCCATGTCCTTCAAAACCTTTTGAAGCGGTTCGGAGATTTCTCCCATTTCCTTCAAAACCTTTTGAAGCGGTTCGGAGGTTTCTCCCATGTCCTTCAAAACCTTTTGAAGCGGTTCGGAGGTTTCTCCCATGTCCTTCAAAACCTTTTGAAGCGGTTCGGAGGTTTCTCCCATGTCCTTCAAAACCTTTTGAAGCGGTTCGGAGGTTTCTCCCATGCCTTTCAAAACGATTTGAAGCCTATGCTAAACTCAATCTCACTCAAACAAACTCTTCAGGTAAGCCAGCTCATTCATTTGAGCGGTTTCGCCTTTCTGATTATGGAGAATAATCAGGTAGTTGAGCATTTCTTTAATAATAGCCGAAACACTAACGGGGCAGAAGTATTGATTGTTAGGGTCTGCCTGCATTTTTTCGATGTAGTCCTTTATTTCGTTGCGAGAAAAAATAGAGCCGCGGTTAATAGGGTTAATGTAGAACATCACCTGCCGGTCTAAATCGGTTTCGGCATTAAAATCGAAAATCATTTTTTTGCAAAACGCCAGAATGTAATGTTGCAGCAGCGGCACTCCGTAAACAGGCAGGTTCAGTTGGTTTGCCAGCACCTGATACACTATACCTATAGAAACAGGATTCCCTTTTTTAGAATCCAACACATTGTTCAAACAAAAATCGTGAAAGCTCACAATGCTTTGTTCGCCTTTAAACTCGTGGTAGTTGTAGAAGACCTGATTGAAAATCTGAATCTGCTCGAGCGCGGTTTGGTTGTAATTCAACTCGAGCCAGATGCTCTGTTTCAGCTTCGCAATTTTCTTTTGCAGGTCGTCCAACGAAATATCGGGATAGTAATATTTAGAAACAAGGTAAGCGCCCGTAAGCAAATCATCGCTGTCGCTGCTGAGCCACAGTTTCCATTCCTTTACTAAAGAATCAAACTGAATGGTGTGAATTATTTCTTCGAGCCGCCCGTGTGTGGTTGGGTTTATTTCATTGCTCCATGCCTGTTCAAGCGATGGAATAATGCCCGTGCCTAAGCTGATTAATTTATCCTGAACGTGTTTGAAAATTTCCTGGTCATTATCATCAAGTAATTGAATCAGGGCGTTTAGTTCACGTTCATTATTCATGCCTTAGGTTTTCTTTTTGCCCCAGCTTCGTTTTCCTTTCTT
>CANJRM010000081.1 GCA_947476645.1 Bacteroidota bacterium | reverse complement strand
TTGGTAGATGCAAAGAAACAATTCGCGCGTGTAGGTGACTTCGCAAATGTGAAAATTACCAGTGCCGAAGAGTTTGATTTGTACGGTGAACTTGTTTAATACATTTGCCTTATGCTTTCATTGCTTCAGCAAATTGAGTTGACCAAAACGGGAATTCTTCCTGCTTTAATCAGCGACTACCTTTCTCAAAAAGATTCCATTTCCTTTCTTTCCAAATACCCTTTTGAGTTCTCTTCCTTCAAAAATGTAATTGCCGATAAAGCAAAAGACAATACCGATAGAAAACTACTGGTAGAAGTTTTGCAATCTCAATATAGCAATATCTCAACGACCGATTCTGTGTCTAAAAATATTGAATCCCTTTTATCAGAAAATACTTTCACGGTTGTTGCAGCTCACCAACCTTGTTTGTTCATGGGACCGTTGTATAACATTTACAAGATTGCCTGTGCCATTCAGATTACACAGCGACTCAAAAGGGAATATCTTGATTACAATTTTGTTCCTGTCTTTTGGCTCGGAACCGAAGACCATGATGTAGAAGAACTCAATCATGCATTTATAAACGGAAAGAAGGTTGAGTGGGCTAATCCAGGCACTGGTGCTTCGGGAAGATGGAAGACTTTTTCGATGCATACTGCCGTTGAAGAACTGAAATCAATTTCCGTCAATCCCGAAATCATTTCAATTCTTGAAGAAGGATTAAAGAAATGCGAAACCTTCGGAAAATTCACACAATACTTTGTGAATGAAATTTTCAAAGAGCATGGCTTAGTAGTGCTTGATGGCGATGACGCCCGATTGAAAAAGAAATTCAGTGCTGTTATAAAGGAAGAAGTTTTGAATTCAAGAGCAGTTGAAGTATTGAAAGAGAATGTTGAATTCCTTGAAACAAACTACAAAGCACAGGCAAAGCCGCGTGACATCAATTTCTTCTACCTCGGAGAAAATTATCGCGAGCGAATCGTGTTTAACTCCACTTCTCAAAAGTTTGAAGTGAACAATACATCTGTTCCTTTTTCTCGCGATGAAATCATTTCGGAAATAGAAAATCATCCCGAACGGTTCAGTCCGAACGTAATTTATCGTCCGCTTTACCAGGAAATGATTTTACCGAATCTTGCCTTTGTTGGCGGAGCGGGAGAATTGAGTTACTGGTTAGAGTTAAAGCCGTTGTTCGACCACTACAAAGTAAATTACCCTATGCAGGTCATGCGAAACTCTGCGGCTATTATCAATGCTTCGGTCCAGAAAAAATTGGAAAAGCTAAATCTTAAAGCAGAAGATTTCTTTGGAGATTTAGAACAACTCATCAATCGTTATGTGCAGCAGAACCTGCCTGCCGGACAGGCAGGCATGAATGTAGATTCAAATCTTGCAGATGAAAAGAAAAAATTAGAAGAACTCTTTGATTTTATTTTGAAGAAAGCAGAAGCAAGTGATGTGACACTTAAACAAAGTGCAACAGGAGAAAAACAAAAAGCAATTTCTGCACTTGAAAATTTAGAAGCTAAAATGCTGAAGGCAGAAAAACGCAAACAGGAAACTGCTGTTAACCAAATCAGAAGTATTAATGCGGCTTTATTTCCCGATGGAGTTTTGCAGGAACGAAGAGAGAACTTCATTCCATATTACACAACTGACTTTATCTCCGAAATAATTTCGAACAGCGACAGCTTTAAAAAATCATTCCTCTTTTACTTAAACGATAAAGTTTAAGCAGCGCGTAGTTTGCTTATCTGAGCATCTTCGAGTTTCTCTTCTACGAAATCGCGGGTAACCACAAACTCTTTTACATCATTCTCTGATGGTAAATTATACATCACATCGGTAAATGCTGCCTCGCAAATAGAGCGAAGTCCACGTGCACCAAGTTTGTATTCGTACGCTTTATCAACGATGTAATCTATTGCATCATCATCATAAGAAAGATGAATGCCATCGGCTTTGAAAATCTTTTGATACTGTTTCAGTAAAGCGTTCTTTGGCTCTGTTAGAATAGCGCGAAGTGCCGGACGGTCGAGCGGGTTGAGGTGAACAAGCACAGGCAAACGACCAATCAATTCAGGTATTAAACCGAAGGTGCGCATATCTAGTGGCGAAATGTATTGTAGGAAATTATCCTTGTCAACATTCGTTTTGTCTTTCCCTTTCTTGAAACCAACTTTAGATTGGTTCATGCGCGATGCAATCAATTTATCAATTCCTTCAAACGCACCACCGCAAATGAAAAGGATATTCGAAGTATCTACCTTCACTAATTTTTGCTCCGGATGTTTTCTTCCTCCTTGTGGTGGAACAAGCACTTCGCTTCCTTCAAGCAATTTCAACATCGCCTGCTGCACACCTTCTCCGCTTACATCGCGGGTAATGCTCGGGTTATCGCCTTTGCGCGCAATCTTATCTATTTCGTCAATGTATATAATGCCGTGTTGCGCAGCAGTAATATCATAATTACAAACCTGCAACAAACGCGAAAGAATACTCTCTACGTCCTCTCCTACATATCCTGCCTCGGTAAATACAGTTGCATCTACAATAGCAAACGGAACATTCAGAAACTTAGCAATAGTTTTTGCCAGCAAGGTTTTACCGGTTCCCGTTTGACCAACCATTAAGATGTTGCTCTTTTCAATTTCTACTTCATCGCTTTTGCTTTGGTTCAAGCGTTTGTAGTGATTGTAAACAGCTACCGAAATAAATTTCTTCGCTTCATCTTGCCCAATTACATAACCATCTAAAAATTTCTTGATGTCGCGCGGCTTAACCGAATTAGGTAAGTTGAATTGAAACTTTTTGTGTTTCTGAAATAACTCTTCATCAATAATCTGCTGCGCCTGTTGCACACAGTTCTCACAGATATGTCCTTCGATACCTGAAATAAGAATTTGCGTTTCTTTTTTCTTTCGTCCGCAAAACGAACAAGATGGATCCATTTCTTTCTTCATAAATTTTTTTATCGATTCAAGTGAACTACAAATGTAGAAGAATCAATTCTATGTGATACGTATTGACCTAACTAATTTCAGTTAAAAGCCCGTGTATATTACAAGGAAAAATTAGTGCGTGTAATCTGCGAATCAGATATCGCGGTTTACGTCAAAGTTTTCGAGGTAGTCTGCAACTCTGCGAACAAATGAGCCGCCCAACGCACCGTCAATAATACGATGGTCGTAACTGTGTGACAGGAACATCATGTGGCGAATACCTATGGTATCTCCCTGTTCTGTTTCAATAACAACAGGTTTCTTTTTAACCGCACCGGTTGCAAGAATTGCCACTTGTGGTTGAAGAATAACAGGCGTTCCCATTACATTTCCGAAAGTGCCAACGTTAGAAACCGTATAAGTTCCCCCTTCTATTTCATCGGGTTTTAATTTGCCTAAACGCGCACGGCCAGCGAGGTCGTTTACTTTTTTAGCAAGACCAACTATATTCAGCAAGTCGGCATTCTTAATTACAGGAACAATTAAGTTTCCTGAAGGCAAAGCAGCCGCCATTCCTACATTGATATCTTTCTTCACCACAATATTAGTTCCATCAACCGATGAATTCACTAACGGAAAATCGCGCAACGCTTTTACAACTGCTTCAATAAATATCGGAGTGAAGGTCAAATTCTCTCCATATAAATCGTTGAACTTCTTCTTCACCTTGTTGCGCCACAAAACAATATTGGTTACATCGGCTTCTACAAAACTGGTAACGTGTGCCGAAGTGTGTTTACTCTTCACCATGTTATCGGCAATCAACCTGCGCATGCGATCCATTTCAATAATCTCCACGTTTCCGCTGTAAGATTTTGCTGAAACCACCTGAGTAGTTTCTACTTTCGGTTGAACTACTTCTATCTTCTTCGCGGTTTCCGTTGTCTGTTGTCTGTTATCTGTTGTCCGATTTTGTACATAAGCAAGAATATCTTTCTTAGTCACTCTTCCCTCAGCACCTGTGCCGCTCATAGATTCTAATTCGCTCATCGAAATTCCTTCCTGACGGGCAATGTTCAACACCAACGGAGAATAAAATCTATCGGAAGATGATTGCGGATTGCGGATTGCGGATTGCGGATTTGAAACAGCCGCTTTTACCACTGTCGGCTGAGGTTCCGATTTAATGCTTTGAACTTTGGGCTTTGAACTTTGAGCTTCTCCCGCTTCAGTTTCCAATACTGCCACCGCTTTACCAACTGCCACTACATCACCTTCGTTGAAAAGAATTTTTTGAATGATTCCCGCCACTGGTGAAGGAACTTCTGAATCTACTTTATCCGTAGCAATTTCGAGCACTGCTTCATCTAACTTCACGGCATCACCTTCTTTCTTCAACCATTTTAGAATAGTTGCTTCGGTAATGCTTTCGCCCATTTTGGGCATAATCAATTCAAATTTCGCCATTGCAGAATTTTTATCGCGGCTAAAATAAACTGATTGAGGTAAACGGCAAGTAAGACACAGGACTTGTCATTCTGAACGAAGGCTCTGCGTAGTGAAGAATCGTGTATTTCATGAAAGAATACAAGATGTCTCGCTTCGCAAAGCCTTGCTCGACATGACAACTACGTTTCTACGAAAAGAATCCTTTGTTCTTTTTCTGAAAACGGAAATCACTCTTCTTGCAAATTTTAAAGTTTGGAATCGTTACCTTAAGTGACGCATGTATATCGGCATTGTAAACATATTTCTTAGCAAAGAGACCGAGTAAATCCTGTGTGCCTATAGTCAACGGACCTAAGCGAAGTGTAGTACCAAGGCTTACGTTTCCCATCAAGTCATACGACAGCGGAACGTAAACACCAATCCATTTGTTTTCATACTTAGCAGTTATGGCAAAGGTAGTTACATGATGAATCATTCGTTGGTTAGGCGACATGTTAGGCGAAATCATAGCTGTAGCCGTAATGCCGAAATCTTTGTAGATGAAGTAGTCAACAAAAATATTGAAACGCGTAGGCAACCAGATATTGAAATAATTGCTTGACGGTTTCACCACAAAGCGCGAGCGAATAGTATCATCTAAACTCTGCAAGCCATCGTTAAACTGCGCGCCACCAACGTTCCAGTCGCGAATGTCGGCATAGAAGTTCTGGCTGTATTCTCCGCGTTTAAATCGCAACGCCCCTAAATCAACCACAGAAAATCCTGCAGCTAATTTGTAGTGTTTTTTATCAGTAAAGGTTTCGCAGTGGCAATCCATTTCTTCGCTTTTATTTTTTTCGGGATACCATTCGTATATCATTCCCATGTCAACTGCTGCACTTGGTTTACCTGCCTTAAAACCCACAGCATTTTTTGCATAGTCAGTTATGTTTTGCTTTGCATTTTGTTTCGGATTGCCCGATGAGGTCAACAGATTATCGCTGTAAGCATATTGCGCTTCGGTATTGTAAATATTTAGTTGGTCGTATTCTGTCCATTTATAATTGAGGTTTTTTACATAGCCGTAAAAACCTGCAATGGGCTGAAGCAGTTTCAGAGTTCCGCCTACTTTAATCAGGTTTTCGCCTTGCTCATAAACCACACGTGAGTAGGTAATTCCGAAATCGTTCCACATAGCTCCTTTCATGGAAAGATTGCCGTTATAGAGTTCACGGTTGAGGTAATGTGTGGCAGCTTCTGCCTGCGCTCCCAAACCGAGGTAAGCCGTGCGCGCAAAAACTTCGGTTACGTTATCGGCATTGAAAACTGCATTGGCATGGTAGCTGAAACCAATAGCGTTTTTGCTTTTGCTCTTTCCTTTTTTATCTCCAAATGAGAACATGAAAGACAGCGGTCCCTGAACCTGAGCTCCGAAATAGCCGCGTTTGTCTTTACCGTTTACACGCTCGTGCAAATAGTCTCTTTGAAAATTTGCATCGCTGAAAAGCGAAGGATGAAGAAGCGCCCTGCGGTCAACCCCTACATAATTATTGTTGATGGTAGCCGCCACGCCTAGGAGATTTACATCAACAATAAACGGACTGTTGGCAATGGCAGGATTAAAGTTTACGTTGGTAATTCCCCCGTAATCGCTTCCGCGAAGCCCTATAAAAAATTGTGCTTGCGCTCCGGCTGTGCATAGTAGCAAAGCGAGGAACATGATTTTGCTCTTATTCATAACGATTGGTTTTGGTTAAAGAATAAAAGTCAAATTGGTGTCATGCTTCGAGTGTATTTGAATATGTAACGCAGGGATGGTGTTTTTTAGTATGTGGGTTTCGAAAATTGTTCGAAAAATAGTGTTCGGGTTTTCACATACCTCATGAACTCAAAACTGTTTTTACTTTCGCCCCATGAGTAAACCTTTAATTTTAGTAGTTAATGATGACGGCATTACCGCACCTGGCATAAAAGCGCTGGTGAATGCCGTAAAAGATTTGGGCGAGGTAGTGGTAGTGGCTCCCGATTCGCCTCAAAGTGCTATGGGGCATGCTATAACTATCAACAAACCTTTGCGGCTTAAACAGGTGAATTACTTTGGCGATATAAAAGCGTTTCACTGTTCGGGCACACCCGTTGATTGTGTAAAGCTAGCTGTGGACAAGGTGCTGCACCGCAAACCCGATTTGTGTGTGAGCGGTATTAACCACGGCAGCAATTCGAGTATCAATATTATTTATTCCGGAACCATGAGCGCGGCAGTGGAAGCCAGTTTAGAAGGCATTCCATCGGTAGGTTTTTCGTATTGCGATTATGGTATGGAAGCTGATTTTACAGCCGCAGCACATTTTGCAAAAATCATTTCGGATTCGTTATTAAAATTCGGAATTCCAAAACACAGTTTGCTCAACGTAAACATTCCCAAGCTTCCGCTAGCTGAAATTAAAGGCATGAAAATTTGCCGACAGGCTTTAGCTAAATGGGAAGAGGAATATCTGGAGCGCACCGACCCTTTCGGCAGACCTTATTATTGGCTCACGGGTAAGTTTGTAAACTACGACCACGGTCAAGATACCGATGAATGGGCACTCGCCAATGGATTTGTAAGTGTGGTGCCGGTGCAACACGATTTAACGGCTCATCATGTTATTCCTTTCATCAATGAAAACTGGAACTTCGACAAACTTGCAAATGCTGAAGAGATACCACAAAACGATAGCAAGCGTTTTAATATCTGAGTTACCAAACAAAACAAAACCATGCTCGACAGAATACTGAACCCCGCTCCTACTATTTATAAATGGGATAATTTTTTTACGGGCTTAGTGCCCGGCTTAATTTGCCCCTTGTTTGCTTTTGTGTTTTTCTATTTGCTGCAAATGAAGGATATGAGTTTGCAAACTTTTATTCATCATTCTATGATTCCAGATATACTTTCAAAAATTCTGAGCTTCGGATGCATTATTAACCTGGGTGTGTTTTTCATTTTTATTACCCGCAACTATTACAATGCCGCGCGCGGAGTTATTGGTGCTACCATCTTGTGGGGCATTCCTATTATCTACATTAAAATTTGCATGTAGTATTTCCATTTCCAAATAGCGTCAATGAAATATTACATTATAGCAGGTGAAGCAAGCGGAGATTTACACGGTGCTAACCTTATCAAGGAACTGAAAGCGCAGGATACTGCTGCTGATGTGCGCTGCTGGGGCGGAGATAAAATGAAAGCTGCCGGTGGTGTGGTGGTGAAGCACATCAACGATTTGGCTTTCATGGGATTTTTTGAAGTAGTAAAACACCTTCCTACTATTCTCGGTAATATTTCGTTTTGCAAAAAAGATATACTGGCTTACCAACCCGATGTAGTAATACTGATTGACTATCCGGGTTTTAATTTTCGACTGTTTGAGTTTTTGAAAAAGCACCACATCAAAATCTTCTACTACATCTCGCCACAGCTTTGGGCTTGGAAAAAAGGAAGAGTAAAAAAAGTGAAGCAATTTGTTGACCGCATGTTTGTCATCTTTCCTTTCGAAAAAGATTTTTATGAGAATAACGGAGTGCAGGTGGATTATGTGGGGCATCCGTTGCTCGATGAAATGCAGAATGCTGAATTCGGAATGCAGAATGACCAGCTGAATACAATTGCACTGGTTCCCGGCAGCCGCAAGCAGGAAATCTCGTATCTGCTTCCCGAATATTTAAAAGTGGTGGATGAATTTCCGCAATACAAATTTATAGTTACGGGCATGAGCGGCATAGGCGAGGCGTTTTACCGCAACATCATAGGCAATAAAAATGTGGAACTGATAATGGATGATACCTATGGCGTGCTCAAAAAATCGAAAGCCGCGATAGTAACTTCGGGCACCGCTACGCTCGAAACGGCTTTGCATAATATACCCGAAGTTATTTGCTACAAAGGCAGCCCCATTTCTTACTTTATTATCAACGCGCTTATTGATAAAAGCATTGGTTTCATTTGCATAGTCAACCTCATTTGCGGCAAGCGCGTGGTGGAAGAATTGATTCAAACCGAGGTAAACAAAAACCGCTTAGTGGCAGAACTCAAAAAAATTACCGAAGGCGAAGAACGCCAGCGCATCTTAAGCGACTACGAACTGCTTCGCCAAAAATTAGGTAATGCAGGCGCATCTAAACGCGCGGCTGAGTTGATGTTACATTATCTTTCTTACTCTGTTTAAAGCCAGAAGAAGTTTTGCCTTGCTAGTTTTACTCAAATGAAATCTACCTCCGAAAAGACGGAAGCCGGTTTTACTTAAGTGAAATCAATATCCGAAAACTCGGAAGCCAGTTTTACTTAAGTGAAATCAACATTCGAAAACTCGGAAGCCAGTTTTACTTATGTAAAATCAACATCCAAAAACTCGGAAGCCAGTTTTACTTAAGTAAAATCCACCTCCGAAAACTCGGAAGCCAGTTTTGCTTAAGTGAAATCAACATCTGAAAAGACGGAAGCCAGTTTTACTTAAGTGAAATCAACATCCGAAAAGACGGAAGCCAGTTTTGCTTAAGTAAAATCAACATCCGAAAACTCGGAAGCCAGTTTTATTTAAGTAAAACCCAAATGATAGGGTTATGGTTACCCTCTCCGTACCCCAAAAATGAGTTGAAATTTCCTGCTTTCAGTAAAAATTGAAGAAAATCTAATCCTTCGCTAAAAAAGGATAGCGGTAATCAACCGGTGGCACAAAAGTTTCTTTAATAGTGCGTGGCGAAACCCAGCGCAGCAGGTTAATCATACTTCCCGCCTTATCGTTAGTGCCCGAGCCGCGGCTGCCGCCAAACGGCTGCTGCCCCACCACAGCACCGGTTGGTTTATCGTTTATGTAAAAATTACCCGCAGCGTTCTGCAGTTTCTGTGTAGCCAGTTCAATCGCATATCTGTCCTGCGCCAAAATAGAACCCGTAAGCGCATAAATAGAAGTGCTGTCCACGGTTTTCAAAATCTCTTCAAACTTATCTTCTTCATACACATAAACCGTAAGCACCGGTCCAAACAACTCCTCACACATGGTTACATAGTTAGGGTTGGTAGTTTGAATGATAGTCGGCTCAATAAAATAGCCCTTGGTTTTATCGCATTTGCCACCTGCAATAATTTTTGCGTCCTTATCTTTCTTTGCCTGCGCTATGTATGCCGCCAGTTTATCAAAACTCTTTTCATCAATCACCGCGTTTATAAAATTACCGAAGTCTTCGGTGCCGCCCATCTTCATACTCGCTAAATCTTCGAGCACCTGTTTCTTCACTGCGTTCCAGATATTAGCAGGCACATAAGCGCGCGAAGCAGCCGAACATTTTTGCCCCTGATATTCAAACGCACCTCTTGAAATAGCCGTAGCCACCGCTTTGGCATCGGCACTCTTGTGAGCGAGGATGAAATCCTTGCCTCCTGTTTCGCCTACAATGCGCGGATATGTTTTGTAGAGATGAATATGGTCGCCAATGTTTTTCCAGATGTTTTGAAACACTTCGGTTGAACCCGTAAAGTGAATACCCGCAAAATCACGATGCGAAAAAATTACATCAGCCGCATCGGGTCCGCTCGGATAAATCAAATTGATTACACCATCGGGCACTCCCGCTTCACGAAAAATTTTCATCAGCACATAAGCCGAATACACCTGTGTGTTCGAAGGTTTCCAAACCACCACATTGCCCATCATAGCGCAACTGCTCGGAAGATTTCCTGCAATAGCCGTAAAGTTGAAAGGCGTAAGCGCATACACAAAACCTTCGAGCGGTCTCCACTCACTGCGGTTCCAGATACCCGCACTGCTTTGCGGCTGCATGGAATAAATCTCCGTCATAAACTGCACATTGAAGCGCAAAAAATCTATGATTTCACAAGCCGAATCTATCTCTGCCTGATAAGCATTCTTCGATTGACCAAGCATAGTTGCCGCGTTCAGTTCCGCACGATAAGGACCGGCAATTAATTCTGCGGCCTTCAAAAAGATTGAAGCGCGGTGCTCCCAACTTAAAGCCACCCATTTTTTACGGGCAGCCAAAGCAGCGGTAACCGCCTGTTGCACATGTTTCTTCTCGCTTTTATAATAATACCCCAATAAATGCTGGTGGTCGTGTGGCGGGTGCAGTGAAGTCTTTTTCCCATCACGAATTTCCTTACCGCCAATAAACATCGGAATGTCGCGCACTTCTTTGCGCATAGCGGCAATTTTCTTTTTCAGTTCATCTCTTTCTTTGCTTCCCGGTGCGTATTGCTTAATCGGTTCGTTGTGCGCTGCGGGAACTTTAAAAAAACCTGTAGCCATAGTTTATAGTTTAAAGTATGAGTTGCTGTTACATTTTACTTGCCCAAAAGCGCGCGGTAAATATCCATGCCGTTAGCGTAAACTATCAGCACAATTACAATTACAAATCCAACGCGGTTAATGTATTCCAAAGCGCGGTCGCTTACTTTCATGCCGGTAATCATTTCAAATAACAACAGCAAAACATAACCGCCATCGAGCATAGGAATAGGAAGAAGGTTAGCCACAGCAAGCATAATAGAAATGAAAGCCGTTAGTTGCCAAAAAGCAACCCAATCCCAGGTAGCAGGAAACAATGAACCAATAGTTCCCATGCCGCCAATTTGTTTGTAAGCTTTAATATCAGGATTGAACATCAACTTCAATTGCTTCAAATAATCTTTCAGTCGGTTGTAAGCTAATTTACCTCCCTGTGCAAACGATGCGAAGAAACCGTATTTGGTTTCTACAATATCCATATAGCCTTTCAACTCGTGCATATCACTTGGAGAACGAAACCCAAGTAAACCAGTTGCAGGAACTTTAACCGAAGTAGCCAACGTATCTTTGCCGCGAAGAAATTTAATACTCACATCTGTGCCTATGAAATTGGCAAGTATTCCTTTTGCTTCCTGAAAATAATGCACCGTTGAATCATTGATAGAAAGAATGATATCGCCTTTCTTCAACTTATCTTTTATCACACTTTCCTCACTAAACTCTCCTACCATACAAGGAATGCGGAAATCAATAAAGTTCTTCGCTCGTGAAGCCACAACCACCTTTACAAAATCATCGGGTATCGAAATCGTAAACGGTTCGCCATTGCGAAGTATTTCTACCTTCTTTACACCATCGAGCAAAATCTCTTTCGGCACCGATTGAAAACTTGCAAACTTAGTTCCGCCATCGTGCGAAAGAATTACATCGCCATCTCTAAAGCCTGCATACATGGCCACTGAATCGCAACTGATTCCATACTTCGCATTCTCAGCAGGCAAATAGGCTTCGCCCTGCCAAAAAGAAAGCTGCGAATAAATCAACCAACCCAAAATCAAATTCATAATAATACCACCCAACATGATGATAAGCTTCTGATAATTTTTCTTCGAGCGGTATTCATCTGGTTTCGGTTCGCTGGCTAAAAAAGTTTCGTCCATGCTTTCGTCAATCATGCCCGCTATTTTCACATAGCCGCCCATCGGAAACCAACCAATACCGTATTCGGTATCGCCAATTTTTTTCTTAAACAATGCAAAATTCAACAAAGTTGGAATCGGAAATAGGAAATCGAAGAAGAGATAGAATTTCTCCACTCTCGTTTTAAACGCACGCGCAGCAAGAAAATGTCCTAACTCGTGAATGATAACCAATATAGAAAGCGACAGAAGTAACTGAACCGTTTTAATGAGCATGTAAACCTTATTTTAAAATTGGGCGCAAACCTACACGAATTTACGATACACGAAAGATGCCGCACCCGCGCATGATGTGGTATTTTTATATTCGCGCCATGACTGAAAAAATTCTCATCCTCGATTTCGGTTCACAATACACACAACTGATTGCACGCAGAGTAAGAGAGTGCGAAGTGTATTGCGAAATTCATCCTTACAACAAAATTCCTGAACTAACTAACGACATTAAAGGCATTATACTTTCGGGCTCTCCGGCAAGTGTTCGCGATATAGATGCTCCGAAAGTAGATGTAGAAAAACTTATTGCCTTTAAACCACTGCTTGGAGTTTGTTACGGAGCACAACTAATGGCGCAAACACTTGGCGGAAGTGTAGAAAAAAGCAACACCCGCGAATACGGTCGCGCACATCTGCAAATAAAAACCGCAGATGATACCTTGCTGAAAAACATTGCCGACAACTGTCAGGTTTGGATGAGTCACGGTGATTCGATTAAAAGCATAGGAGATAAATTTGAATTGATTGCAGGAAGCGATTCTATTGATGTAGCTGCTTTTCGCGGAGTAAAAAATGCTTTCCCCAATCCTGTTTATGCCTTGCAGTTTCACCCTGAAGTTTATCACAGCACCGAAGGGCAAAAGATTCTTTCGAACTTTCTGTTTGATGTATGCGGTTGCTCCCACAAATGGACTGCGGCAAGTTTTGTAGAAGAAAGTGTGAAGAGTTTGAAAGCGCAAATCGGAAATGAAAAAGTAATTCTTGGTTTGAGCGGAGGTGTTGATTCATCAGTAGCTGCTTTACTTTTAGAAGAAGCTGTTGGCGATAATCTGCTTTGCATTTTTGTTGACAACGGCTTGCTGCGCAAAGACGAATTTGAAACGGTAATGAGTAAGTATGTCGAGATGGGGCTAAATGTGCAAGGTGTGAAAGCCGGACATAAATTTTTAAAAGAATTAGCAGGCGTAAGTGACCCCGAGAAGAAACGGAAAATAATTGGTCGCGTGTTTATTGAAGTATTTGAACACGAAGCCAACAAACATCCCGAAGTAAAATGGCTGGCGCAGGGAACTATATATCCCGATGTGATTGAAAGTGTTTCGGTGAATGGCCCATCGCAAACTATTAAGTCGCATCATAACGTTGGTGGCTTGCCCGATATTTTGAAACTGAAAATTGTAGAGCCGCTGCGCAATCTTTTTAAAGATGAAGTGCGTAAAGCAGGAAAAGAGTTAGGGCTGGTTCCCGAAATTCTTTATCGTCATCCTTTCCCTGGTCCCGGTTTAGCGGTGAGAATACTTGGAGATATTACCGAAGAGAAAGTAAAAATATTGCAGGAAGCTGACCATATCTATATTGAGAATTTGAAGAAGTTCAACTTGTATAACAAAGTTTGGCAGGCAGGTGCCATTCTTACTCCAATTAAAACCGTTGGTGTAATGGGCGATGAAAGAACCTACGAACATGTAGTAGCTCTTCGCGCAGTAAATTCAACCGATGGCATGACAGCCGACTGGAGTCATTTGCCTTATGAATTTCTCGCAAAAACTTCGAACGAAATTATTAATCAGGTAAAAGGAGTAAACCGTGTGGTGTATGATATTTCAAGTAAACCACCGGCAACTATTGAATGGGAATAATGCAAATGAGTAAATTCGAAAATTAGTAAATGTGCAAATGAAATACGAAGTGCGAAATACGAAATACGAAATAAAAAACCTTCATCGTGTCAACTTGAAACTTGCATTGTCTATCGTCTATTGTCTATTGTCTATCGTCTCCTTCGCACAAAGCGATTCTGTTTACCGCATCAGTTTAATTCTTCCTTTTCAGACCGAAAGCACCGTTGAAAAATTAGATGGCTTCTCGAACGCTCATGATTTTTTTACCGCCAGCAGAATTCATTTGAATGAAGATGCCGTAATAGCTTTAGACTTTTACGAAGGCGCGCTTGAAGCATTGAGAGAAACCAACGACAGTTTCAAAGTTGAATTGAAAGTTTACGATTGCTATAACAGTGATTCGGTTACCACCGAGCTCTTGAAAAAAGATGATTTGAAAAAATCGGATGTCATTATCGGAGCTATGTCGGTTTCGGGTTCTAAGTTGGTGGCAGATTACTGCAAGCAAAATAAAATCATCAACGTGCAGCCGTTTTCTCCCTCTAAAAGTTTAACGGCAGATAATCCTTATCACCTTAAACTTTCTCCAACCATTGATGCGCATGTTGATGCGCTGTTCAATTCAATTATTGATTCGTTTGCAGGCGGCAACATTATTATCTACACCCCCGATGCAGAAAAAAGTTTGAGTGTGGCACAGCGATTTGATTCGCTGTTTCGTTCGTATAATAAAACTGCCTTGCAAAAGTTTACGGTGGCTTTGCTCAATACAAAAACCATGATGGTAAACGGCAAAAAGACTACTGCTGCCGAACAAGTAAAAACTGACAGGCCAAATATTTTCATCATCACTTCGTTCGAAGAATCTTTTGTAAATGGAAATCTACGCGTACTACATGATGATTTAAAAACAAAAAGAATCATCGTTTATGGAATGCCAACCTGGTTGAACGGAGACATTCTGCGTTTAGATTATGTAAATAATTTCTCTACACGAATTTCAGATGCCTTCTATCTTGATTCTGCACGTAACGAAACCTTGAGCTTCAAAAACAACTTCAAAACAAATTTCAGTCAGGAGCCATCGAAGTTTGCTTTTCTCGGCTTTGATGTGTTCAACTTCGTTCTAGAAAACCTAAACGATTACGGAAAAGACTTTATAAATAATGTAGCCACGCAACACTTCAACGGCACAGGTTATAAGTTCGACATCAGCAAAAATTCGAAAGACGGCAAGCAAGTAAACTACTATGAAAACAGAAACGTAGCTGTGTTTATGGTAGAGAATTATCAATTGAAGAGAGTGAAGTAGTTAATCATTAGTATGAAAAAAAGCATCTTCAATATGCTTGATTTTAATTTCGCCTTTCTGGTTGATGGTTATGGAAATTATATCGAACCGCACTTCGCTTTCCATGTGATGCTCGTAAAGAAACTCTTCTGCCGCTTCTTTGATTAAACGAATCTGTTTATCGCTTACAAACTCTTCGGGAAAACCAAACTGATTATTGCTTCGTGTTTTTACTTCCGAAAAAATAATGATACCCTCCTCTTTTGAAATAATATCTATTTCAGCTCGACTGTAACGATAGTTCCTCGTAAGAATTTCGTGTCCCTTCTTTTGAAGAAATTCAACCGCAGCATCTTCGCCCTTTTTACCGAGTTCATTATGTGAAGCCATTTGAGATGTAGGTTAGTATGTTGTTTATATTTTTCAATTCAATTTGAGAAAAATGCAAGACGATTACAACATTCTGATGACAAAAAATATTTCGCCATTCTAAAATAAATCAATCGAAATAAAATACAAGCCAAGGACTTATATGATTTCGACTGAAATATCAATATGATTTGCGCTTATAGTTTTGTAAATTTGGGCTTCTCATTTGTAAC
>CANJRM010000080.1 GCA_947476645.1 Bacteroidota bacterium | reverse complement strand
CTACCACATGAACAAAAAGATGTGGAATAGTGTTTACTTTGACACCGGAAATATTCCCCGCAAAGAACTGCTTTGGATGATTGACCACAGTTACGATGAAGTAGTAAGCGGGTTGCCTAAAAAAATTCAACAGGAACTAAAACAGCTAATATGATAGATATAATTCTCGTGGTGCTTTTTTGCTACCAAATAAATCGCATGGCGCATGAGCGCGGTTTGGCTTCTATGCCTTTTGTCTTAAACTATCTCGCTATCTTTTTCTTAGCCATGATTGCTTTTGTATCGCTCCTGATTTCTTACATGGGCAAAAATGTTTTGCAAACGCCCGAAGGAATTAAAGCCGCCATGATGTTTGAGCCGTTTGCTATCATGTTCGAAATATTCCTCTTCATTTATTTCCGCAAAAAAATACAGCGCGCAAAAGTTTACAATGGCAACGAAGATGATTTTACTCCTCCGCCATCTTCCCCAAATAATAAACCGAAAAAAGACCTTTCCTACTTCAGATAGTCCATGAACAGAAATCAACTCCTTGTTATTGCCGCCTGCGTTACGCTGGGTGTAGGTATTTATCTCTTTGCAGATACAAAAAAACCGAAGGATGAAAAAGTAGCCGATAACGGTCACACCACCATGCCTCAACAGCAGGAACAAAAACCTGAATCGCTCAATATTGAAGAATACATTAACGATGTAAATTCGAAGATTGCCGACAAAGCGACTAAGGACAAGATAGCTCAACTTCAGCAATCAAAATCATACAAGGAATTAATTCAGGAATATAAGAAGGCAGATAAACCATTGGCTATGGCTTACTACGCTGTGAAGATGGCAGAAGTTGAAGGCAAAGCTGAATCGTTTGTAGCGGCAGGAGATTTCAACTCTATGCTTATGCAAACGGCTCCTGATGAAAAGGCGAAGAGCTTTTTGAGTGGCAATGCGCTCTCCTGCTATCAAAAAGCGGTTGATTTAGATTCTTCGAATACCGAAAACAAAATCCGTTTAGCGGGTGCTTATATGGAAAGTGGAGGCCCGCCAATGCAGGGTGTGGCTATTCTTCTTGATATCGTTCGAAAGGATTCTGCCAATATAGATGCCCTGTTAATGCTAGGCAGATTCGGAATAATTTCGGGGCAATATGAGAAAGCCATTGCGCGCTTAGAAAAAATTTTATATTTGCGCCCTCAAAATTCGGACGCGCTTTTATTGCTGGCAGAAGCATATAATGCACAAGGGAATAAAACAAAGGCAATAGAATTGCTGGAACGTTGTAAAAAAACGCTCAGCAACCCGGAGGCGAAAAAGGAAATTGAGAATTATATAAAGAGTATAAGAAAGCCGAATGGCTGATATTTAAGAAACAACAAAAACAAGAGACATGCCTTGCGGAAAAAAAAGAAAACGTCATAAGATTGCTACTCACAAACGCAAAAAGAGACTTAGAAAAAATCGTCATAAGAAGAAATAATTCTTCGCGTTGAAGAGCGGGTGCTTTCACTCGCCCGCTCTTCATTTAACGCCTTGCCCTTCACTTTCCTTTACTGGCTACTCTGCAATTATTAACCCCCCGAAAAAAAGTCGGGGTAAAAACATTTTATTTTGAACAAAGAACTAATCATTAACTCAAGTGCTGAGGGCATTGATATTGCCCTGCTTGAAGACAAATACCTTACAGAACTTCATCAGGACAGGCACACCAACCAATTTACAGTAGGCGACATCTATCTCGGGAAAATTAAAAAAGTAATGCCCGGTTTGAATGCGGCATTTATTGAAGTAGGACACGAAAAGGATGCCTTTTTACATTACACCGACCTTAGCCCGGATATTCGTTCGGTCATGAAATTTACAGGACAATGTGTGGCAGGAAATGTGAGCCCTGAGCAAATGCTCAACAATTTCGAAATGCAAAAGGAAATTGTAAAAACCGGAAACGTAAAGGAAGTGCTGCAAAACAAAAATCATTTGTTGGTGCAGATTTTAAAAGAACCTATTTCTACCAAAGGTCCCCGCCTTACCTGCGAAATTTCGTTGGCGGGAAGATTTTTGGTGCTTACGCCTTTCAACGATTCAGTAGGGGTTTCTAAAAAAATTGATTCGGCTGAAGAAAGAAAGCGATTGAAAGTTTTGGTAGAGAGTTTGAAGCCAAAAAACTTCGGAGTGATTGTAAGAACAGTAGCTGCGGGTAAAAATGCAGCAGAGCTTCATCAGGATTTGCTGACCCTGCAAAACAAATGGCAGGAGATGATGCGCAATTTGAAAGGCGCGGTTCCTGTAAAAAAGGTTTTGAGCGAAATGAACAAAACCACGGGCATTCTTCGCGATTTGCTTTCACCCGAGTTTAACAAGATTGTAACCAACGATGTAAAACTGGCGAAGGAAATTGAAGACTACATTACCCGCAACGCACCTGAGAAAAAAGATATAGTGCAGCGGTATACAGGAAGCGTTCCTATTTACGACCACTTCGGTATTACTAAACAAATAAAGGCATCGTTTGGCAAAACGGTGAACATGCCAAACGGCAGTTATATCATTATAGAGAAGACAGAGGCTTGCCATGTTATTGATGTAAACAGCGGTCACCGTTCTACTATGGATGGCAACCAGGAAGGCAATGCGCTCAAAGTAAATATGGAAGCGGTAGAAGAAATAGGCAGACAACTTCGCCTGCGCGACCTGGGTGGAATTATTGTAATTGATTTCATTGACATGAAAAGTCAGGAAAACAAAAAGATTTTGCAGGATAAAATGAAACAGATAATGGATAGCGACCGAGCTACGCACACCATTCTTCCGCTTTCAAAATTTAATTTAATGCAGATTACACGCGAGCGTGTGCGCCCCGAAATAAATATTGCCACGGCTGAAAGTTGCCCTACCTGTGGCGGCTCGGGAGAAATAACTTCTTCGTTGCTGTTGTTAGATGAAATTGAAACTGATTTAACTCATTTGCTCACCACACATACTAAGCTCACACTTTACTGCCACCCTATTGTGGGCGCTTATCTGCGCAAAGGATTTCCATCGCTACGCATGAAGTGGTTTTTGAAACACAAAAAATGGATTGCCATCAATGCCAATGAAAACCTCGGCATTACCGACTACAAATTTTTTGATGATAATGATGAAGAAATAAAGTTGGATTAAGTTCTTCAGTTTTTGATAGCGAACAACAATTATTCCTTTTCTTTGAAGCATAAATCCATTCTATGTCTTTACCCATTAAAAAAACAGCAGTAGCCGGAGCAGGTGCCATGGGCGCAGGAATTGCACAGGTGTTTGCACAGGCAAAATTGGAGGTAGTATTGTTTGATGTCAACGCTGCACAGTTAGAAAAAGCAAAAACAGAAATTGAAAAGAATCTTGCGCTTGCAGTTTCTAAAAGTAAAATTTCGGAAGCCGATAAAACTGCCGCCTTATCGCGCATCAGTTTTTCTACCGACATTAATTTATTGAAAGCTGATTTAATTATTGAAGCCATTGTAGAAAAGTTAGAAGCCAAGCGCGAACTGTTTGAAAAGTTGGCAGAGTTCAATTCGACAGAAACAATTCTTGCTACCAACACTTCTTCTATTCCTGTTACGCGCATTGCAAAAGACATTTCAAATCCACAGCGCGTGGTGGGTATGCACTTTTTTAATCCTGCTCATTTAATGAAGTTGGTAGAAGTAATTTCAGGTGTAGAAACTTCTGCTGAAGTGGCGAAGACCATCAAACAACTTTCCATTACCATTGGCAAAACGCCCATCATGTGTAAAGACTCACCTGGCTTTATTGTGAACCGTGTGGCTCGTCATTATTATGTAGAGAGTTTAAAAATGCTCGAAGAAAAAGTAGCCACCACCGAAACCATTGATGCCTTAATGGAAAGCGCAGGTTTTAAAATGGGTCCTTTTAAATTGATGGACCATGTGGGCAACGATATCAACTTTGCAGTTACTTCTTCGCTGTTCGAGTCGTTTCATCACGATGCAAAGTTTCGTCCTTCGCGCATTCAGCAACAAAAAGTTGATGCAGGACATCTCGGTAAAAAAACAGGAAAAGGATTTTACGAGTACAAGTAAATCTGCTTTCAGCTTTTCAATTTCATACGAACTTCTATTTTCGCAACCTCTGAAAAAGTGAAAGAGTGTCGGCTGTTGCCGGCAAGGTCTGCAAAAAAAGCCCGGGTGGCGAAACTGGTAGACGCGCTCGTTTCAGGTGCGAGAGCCGCAAGGTGTGGGGGTTCGAATCCCTTCCCGGGCACAAAAAAAGGAAGACAATTGTCTTCCTTTTTTTTTATAAATGTTGCTTACGCTACTCTTCTATGTCCAATCCAAACAAAACGTTTGTTTACATATTCAGGATTGGTGAACGAAGCGTTACCAGCAGGGTTACCTCCTGTAACGTGGAAATCACTAAAGCCCGCGTGTTGATTTACCCAAATCATTCCGGTCAAATTAAGTGACACAGGAGCAAAAACACTTTCCAGTTCTTCGGTAATTGTAGTTGCAGTTGCTTCATCGGTAGTATATGCGCTGAACGTTATTGCACCATGTTTTTCAACAAGGTCTTTTGCCAGTTCAATACTTTGTGCGGTATCTTTTGTTTTTACAATAATCACAATTGGCCCGAAAAGTTCTTCTTCATAAATGCCGCTGTCTTTTGCATCTACTTCTAAAACAATAGGAGAAATAACTCTTGCTTCAGGAAACTCTGCATTCACAACAGGTTTCGAATCGTGAAGAATAGTTGCTTCTAATTCTCTTACAGAGTTTACACGTTTTACAGTCAACGGATTTTGAACCGCGCCATAAGTTCCCGGACCCATTTGCGGATGATTGGCAATTCCTGCAATGGCATCTACCAATGCTTTCTTCACTTCTTCATAAGGAATTACGGTATCGCCCTGTTTAATTCCGCCTGCGGGAATAAAAAAGTTTTGAGGCGCTGTGCACATTTGTCCGCTGTAAAGCGAAACAGCAAACGACAAATTCTGAACAACCGGTTTTAAATCAACCACTGAATCAAGAATAACCGAGTTCACTCCCGCCTTCTCGGTAAACGTTACTTTGCCCGGAATTGATTCGATATAATTTCCGAAGGCACTTCCACCCGTGTAATCAATCAATTTAATCAGTTGATGTTCGGCTAATTGTTTTGTAATCAATTTTGCTGAAGAGTCAACTGCTAACTGACAAACATTGATGTCAATTCCTTTTGCCTGCAATGCGTTTTGAATTTCAGAAACGACAATCGCAATAGGATAAACCGATTTAGGATGCGGCTTTACAATCACCGTGTTTCCTGTAATCAACGAAGCAAAAATTCCCGGCACCGAATTCCAGATTGGAAATGTTGAACAACCTATACAAAGCGAAATTCCTTTCGGCACGGGCTTAAATTGTTTTTGCAAAACCACACTCACTTTACCCATAGGTTTTTCCCAAGTAACGTTTGCAGGAAAACGGCTCAACTCTTCGTAACCCACCGCAAGTGCTTCCAACGCGCGGTCGCTTGCATGAGGACCACTCGCCTGAAAACTCATCATAAAACTTTGCCCCGTTGAATGTTGTGTAGCATGTGCAATTTCAAAAAAGCGATTCTTCACGCGCTCCAAAGCATCAACCAAAATTTCTGCGCGCGTATCAACGCTCACATTTTTCCAAGCCGAAAATGCACGACCTGCGCGCACAATAGTTGTTTCTACTTCAAAAACAGGATACGTAACACCCAATGATTTGCCTGTATAAGGCGAAGCTTCTTCACCCGCCCACGATTCCGGATTTTGCTGTAACAAACCCTGAAATGATTTGCCCAACTGATTGTTGAACGCTTCCAAACCTTTTACAGGAGCTTCTTCGCCATACGCTTTCGGATGCTCGGGATATTGAGCGTAAAACGTGCGCGCGTGAATAGCTTTAATAGCGTTTTCAATTATTTCTTTGTAATTAGTAGCTGCTGTTGCCGACATAGAAAATTATTTTGTGTGTTGAAAATTAAGGGTGTGAAAATAGAAAAAGCAAGCAGATAACAGGCGGAAGAAAAACCCTTTGAAAGGCGACAGATTTACCTGTTGTATCTCTACGTTATTCTTCTATTTTTGCCGCGCAATTTTTTAAAAGATAACAGCGAGAATCTCCTTATGGCAAATCTGAAAGAAGTAAGAATTCGTATAGCCAGTGTAAACACTACACAGCAAATTACCAAAGCCATGAAACTGGTTTCGGCTTCTAAACTGAAACGTGCGCAAGACCGCATTTTGCAAATGCGTCCGTACTCAGAAAAGCTGAACGAAATGCTCAGCAACATTATGAGCGGAATGGAAGGCGGCTCTTCGCTTAGCTTTAACAAGCAACGTGAAGTGAAGAAGGTTTTGATTGTGCTGATTACTTCCGATAAAGGTTTGTGCGGAGGTTTTAACTCGAACCTGATTAAGACTGCGCGCAAAGCAATTACTGAAGATTACGCTACGCAAAAGAAGAACAAAGGCGTAACTTTCCTTTGCGTTGGAAGAAAAGGATACGATTACTTTAAGAAAGATAAAGACCTCAATTTCATTACCGACCATGTGGGCTTAACTGCACGTCTTTCATTTGAAAACTCACAACAGGTTTCTGAATTTTTGATGCAAAGTTTCATTGAAGAGAAATATGATGTTATTGAACTGGTGTATTCAAAGTTTGTGAATGCAGCCGTTCAGAAATATCAGTTCGAACGTTTTTTACCTGTAGCAGCATCGGCACAAAATCCGGCAGTAAAAACAAAAGCCGATTACATTTTCGAACCGGAGAAAGAAAAATTACTCGAAGAACTCGTTCCAAAGATTTTGAACACACAACTTTTCAAAGCGCTTTGCGATAACTTAGCTTCGGAACATGGTGCACGAATGGTGGCTATGGATTCTGCCACTAACAATGCCAATGAACTCATTCGCAGTTTGAAAATTGTTTACAACCGCGAACGTCAATCCACTATTACCAAGGAACTTTTGGAAATTGTGGCAGGAGCAGCAGCATTGGAAGAGAAAGGATAGTTCAGGTAGTGATAAGCATTTATCATTCGCACAATTGAAATGGAAAATTTACACCAACATATCGAAGCCCTTGTTTTCAGCAGCGAAACTGCTGTTACCAAAGCTGACATTGTTCAGGTGATGAACAAAGCTTTTCCGGGAACCGTGCTCGATGAACAAATAGTAGAATCTGTTCTCAACGATTTACAGGAAAAATTCAGAAGCGATATTTTTGCGTTTGAACTGCGCGTAATTGGTGGCGGTTATCAGTTTTTCACCAAGGCAGAATACTACGATGCTGTTTCGGTTTTCATAGGGCAAAAAGAAAAGAAACGCCTTTCCACTGCTGCGCTTGAAACACTTTCGATTATTGCTTACAAAGGACCTATTACCAAAGTAGAGTGCGAAAAAATTCGCGGTGTTGATTGCAATTACTCAGTAGAAAAATTGTTGGAAAAAGAATTGATTGAAATTTGCGGTCGCATAGAAACCATGCCCGGCAAACCGATTGTATATAAGGTAACACAAACCTTTCTCGACTATTTCGGCATTAACTCAACTGCCGAACTTCCTAAACTAAAAGATGTACTTCCGCAGCCCGATGATAACACAGTGGGCGAAGTGCCGGAAGTAATTTCTGACCAGCCTTCCGATAGCACTCCTGAATAATCTTTCCGTTTAAACGAATCAATCGGTTTGGAATTTATTTTTAAATAAATTTGGTTTGTAAAATAAACTACTTTACAATTGCAGCATAGTTTATCATTAAATCCAAAAACAATATCAATGGAAACTTCCGAAAAAGAACTTACCCCCGAAGAGAGTTTTAAAATTATTCAAACCATGATTGACACCGCGCGCAACAAAGTAGCCGAAGATGGATTTCACTTAATGCTTTGGGGAGTATTGGTCATTCTTTGCTGTATTGCCAATTATTTTCTAATACAAGCTAATGCCGGTAACTTGGCAGGCATACCTTGGTTGCTAATGCCGTGTATTGGAGTTCCTGCAGGAATACTGTACGAGAAAAACAGAAGCCGCCAACAACAAATAAAATCACATGCTGATTTATACGTAGCGAACATGTGGATGGCATATCTTTTTTCATTAGTGATAATGATTGCCTTTTGTTCCTTCTCGCAAATTTCCCCAGTACCGTTTATTCTAATAATTACAGGTATGGCAACTTTTGCTACAGGAAAAATTTTAAAATTCACACCCTTGCTATTCGGTGGAATTGTTTTTTGGTTGAGTGCTTTTATTTGTTTGAAAGTGGTGGACGAAAGCCAATTGATTGTGCAAGCAGTCAGTACTTTCCTCGGCTATATCATTCCCGGAATTTTATTGTGGAGAAACTTTAAAGCAGAAACCAATGTTCAAACCGCTTGACCCATTACTGCATTCCGAATTGCGGTTAGCCGTAATGTCGCTGCTGGTAAGCGTGAAGGAAGCTGAGTTTGGTTTCATCAAAGAAAAAACCGGAGCTACTGCGGGCAACCTCAGCATTCAGTTGCAAAAACTTTATGAAGCAGATTATGTGGTGCTGGAAAAATCTTTCAAAGGAAATTATCCGCTGACAACCTGTCGCATTACAAAAAAAGGAATTGATGCTTTCGAAAAATACGTGAATGCATTAAATGCCTACATTCGACCTAAGTAATTTTCATCCACTATAAAATCAAGTCAAAATGGAAATCATCAACAACAACAAAGAAAAAGACAAAATTGGCGGATTGCTTTTTGTAGGCTGCATGTTTATAGGCATGGGCATAGGGCAATACATGGGAGCAATAAGCACCGGAACACTTATAGGTTTAGGAGCAGGTTTTTTAGCTATGGCAATTTACCGTTTAGCTAAGAAAGATTGAGCTTAGTAAGTTCTCTCTAACACAAACCAACTGAAGGCGCGCAGGTTCAACTTCACCATTGAATCGCGCAGCATCGGGTCTATTTTTTTCCATGCACGTTCGAGAATGGTTTTGGCTTCGCGCTCACAAAGTTCAATCGCTTTTACTTTATCGAGTAACGAAACTGCTTCTGCAATTAGTTTCAGATTTTCAGTTTTCATGCTCACAATCTTCCACAAACGCGCACGGTCTTTCTTATCGAGCAATGCCAACGCTTTTGCAATGGGATAAGTAATTTTTCCCGCAGTAATATCTTCGCCTTTTGTTTTCAAATGGTCTTTGAATCCTTTGAGGTTAAGCGTGTCGTCAATTATCTGAAACGAAATGCCGAGTGCTTCAAAATAATTTCCCATCGCTTCTGCCTGTTCATCGGTTCCTTCGCCAAGCAAAACACCAATACGCGCCAAGTAAGCTGCCGGTGCGGCAGACTTTAAACGATGCGTGGCTATTACTCTCTTCTGTAAAAGTTTTGCGACCTCATCATCTTTCAATGCAGCGGGCATCATGTAATCGAGACCATAAATATCCATTGCCTGACCGCTATGTGAAGCGCGCATGGCTTCGAAGTATGCGTTGTAGATTTTCACTTTGCCTTCGGCATATTTATCAATGTGATAAATACAATACTGCCCAATGAAATACGCTGCGGTTCCACTATTGATTGCCGTAGCTTCACCATGCACCACGTGCGCGGCAGGTCCGCCTCTGCGCACGGTAGATTTATCCTGCACATCATCTACCATCAATGAACCTACGTGCATCAGTTCAGGAAGTGCGAGCCAGTCAATAGCTATTTGCGAGTTTCCGCCTACGGCATCGCAACAAGCGATAGTGGCGTAACTGCGCCAACTCTTTCCGCTGCGGTCGGTTATTTCACGAATAGGTTTGATGAACTTTTCGATGTACGCATTCTTGTCGAGCCCTTCGGTTAAATGTTTGTTTCCTTTTTTAGAAACCAACTCTTCAAATTTTTCCTGTGTAGGGTCGAGTGGTAAAATTTTGCGAACAGAATTGAGTGTAGCTTTTGAAACAGCCTTCAAAAACTCTTTCATGTTGCTGCTGTTTACAAAACCGTGGCGCTCGATGTAAGCAGGACCGCTCACTTTCTTTCCCTTCATTTTTCCGGTCACATTCATTCTTCCTTCCCAAAAAGCAGGTTTGGAAATTACAGTGGCAAATTCCTGGTTAGGAAAAGCCGCATCGGCAATCACTGATAAGCCGAATTCAGGAACATCTAATTTCCATTTAGAAGGATACTCGTTGAACGTGCGCGTGCTCGTCCACAATTCGCCAACGGGTTTCAATGAAAACTTTGTGGAGTAATAACGTTTGCCTGCTTTATCAATCATGATAATGAACGAGCCGCAGTCCTCTCCTGTTTTCAAATCAATTAAATCGTAAGCAGTGAGTTCGCAGCCGTTATCGAGTTGCATAGCAATCCAATTCCACGATACATCTTTTTTGGCTTCATCTATTTGACCTTCTTTTCTTTCAGCATGGCAACCAAACTCATGGTCGTACCAACCGCTTGCCGATTTAATTTTCAGATTTTCTTTTTTCAATTTCAAGGTTCCCTTTACTTCGCAGCGCGGAATGAAATAGTAGAACATATCTTCTGCCGATACACCGCGCACCACTCCATTATCTCCGTGACGCACGGGTGCTTTCTTCGGTTTGAAATTTATATCAACGCCCAACTTCAATTCTTTGTGCGCGAGATGAAGCTGATACGAACCGTCTTTTAATTTTTCGAAGGTGTTGCCATCGTAATTCAAATTCAATTTGGTGTAAGAAATGGTTGGTGTTTTTTTGAGTAACTCATCAGGGTAAGGCATTACACCTTTGCTCAACATTTCAATTCCCGCTCTGCGGATGTACGGGTCTTTTACCAGTTCGCCTTTTTTCAAACGCTCCAAACCAAGTTTAGGCGCGCGCTTATCTACCAATGAAACGGTGTGATATTTTTTCTCTTTCAAATCGCTGATTCCCCAAATAACCGAGTGACCATAATCTGATTTGCCTGTAGCTTTATCGTAACTGATAGCATGCTGAAAAAACGAAGCGAAGAGCGAGAACTCTCTTCCGTCTTCTACTTTTATATGGCTGTGCATATACCACCATTCAGTTGATGATGAAAGATGCGGCAGGTCGTGAACATTTAAATCTATGGGGCCATCTTTAGGCCAGTCGGCAGCGAAGAATTTAGCAGGAGAAGGAGATTTTTTTTTCATTAGGCAGCGTTACACATTTTTTCGAAGGTGCGATAATAGAGAATAAATAAAGTTGCGGTGCTGCTATTTTTCATCTGGTAAAATGAGCCAACTAAGTTTTGAGTTTTATAAAACGGGAATGTTTCTGATATTTCAGAAAAATATCGTCATGAGCATGTTCAAACGATTTCAACTTTGGAAAATTAATAAGCACCGCACCGAAGCATTCAGCGATGGTGTATTCGCGATTATTATAACCTTATTAGTGCTGGAAATGAAAGTGCCGCACCTGAACGACCACACCAGTTCGGCAGAATTGCTTGATGCGCTTGCCGATATGGCTCCTAAAATTATAAGTTGGGTGGCGAGTTTCTTTTTTATTTCGGTGATGTGGGTGCAGCATCATAATCTGTTTCGCATGAGTGAGAAGATTGACTACGGCATGGTTTGGCTCAACAATATTTTTCTGCTCTTCATTTGTTTTATGCCTTTTCCTACGGCTCTCATGGGTGAGTATCCGCACAACCGCCCCGCGGTTTTGCTTTTTGGTTTAGATGTAACTATTGCCTCGCTGGTGCAGGTATGGATGTATTACTACGTGGCAAAAAATTATTTGCTGAGCCACTACAACCAGAAGAATGTAATGCGTAATGTAAAGCGCTCGTTTATGCTCGCACCTATGTTATTGATTGTGGCAACTGCTGCTTCATTTATCAATTATGTATTGCCATACGTAATCTATTTGACAGTGCCTTTCTTTTTTCTGCTGCCGTTTGATGAGGAGAAGGAAAATGAGATCTAAGTTACCAGTATCTACTCACAGGTTAAAAGCAAGCACTCTAAGTTTATGGGTATCTACTCACAAACTAGAAGTAAGCACTCCAAGGTTACCGGTATCTACTCCTAAGTTAAAAGTATGCACTCCCAAGTTTAGAGTAAGAACTCCTGAGTTTGGAGTAGATACTCTCAAGTTTAGAGTAAGCACTCCGAAGTTTAGAGTATCTACTCCAAAACCAGAAAAGAGTCTGTTTTTGATAAAAACCACAGTATTTATACCGATTTCGTTAATTTCAGCTCCTTACATTTCCTTCTTCAACGCCCTAATCATTTCTCCATAATGCAAACCGCGCAACATGGCGCTTAGGGTTTGGGCAATTCGTTTGGCTTTGGTGGCATCGGTTTTGGCGCTGTCAATCCACTTGCTGAAATACCGTTGCTCGGAGCCCGAAAGCTTTTTGAAGTTTTCTATTGCGTTGGGTTCGTCTTCGAGGCAAGCCATTAAATCGGCATTAAACTCAAAAGCCGAATCATCTAAAACCAATTGCACATTCAGTTGCGCGCCTTTGCGTTTGCCAATGGCTTTGCGCATGGCGGCATTCAGCGGCATTATAAAATCACCCTCACCCATAGGAATGAGTGCCACCTGTTTTATCGGATGACTATCCAATTTGCCTTTTACACGAAAAGATTTTTTGAGCGCAGAAAGTTGCTGCGCCTGTTCAGCCGGAATAACAATATGAGTCCAGCCGGTTTTTTCGCCCTGCTCATCGAATTTTAAAATGGTGGTGGTGAATTTTATAACGGCTACTGCCATATTCTACAGAACCTTTTCTCCGGTTTTCTTAATCACTTCAATAAAAGGGTCTTCGGTTTCGGTAGTGCCGGTAGCAAAGGTGTGCAGTTCAATCAGCTTATATTTCAAAAGCAGTTTCTTGATTTTTTCCCCGTCAATATGCAAAACGCCAGTAAACTTTTTATCCCAAAGTGCCAGGTCAATATCAGAATACTCATTTGTGTTTCCAGAAATAACAGAACCGAACAACCACGCCTGATTAGGATTGTAACCAATGGCTTTTAAATCATCAATAAAATGGTTTACAGTTTCTACTGCAATTTTTCGAGTAAGCATGTTCTTATGGTTTCAACGGTTTGCTTTTTACTGTCAATATATTCTTTAGTGGCTGTTTTGTAAACGGCATTTTGATAATCAGGGTAACGACCTTCAATGTTCCAAAAGTTGATGACCTTCAAATCTTCCTGCATTTCTTCGGGCAAATTTAATTTGCTTTGGTCGTGAAGCAAAGTAAGGTTGTGGGTTCGTGGCGGATAGTTTTCTTCATTGTCTTTTACCCAATGCGCTTTCAATAATTTTTCAATAGTCAAATGCCAGCAAAACAAAGCCATCATAAACCTGCCACCTGTGATTAACGCCTCTGCAGATTTCCAGCTTTCGTCAGCACCATCACTCCAATATTGAATATGTGTTTGTTTATCAGCCACAGTCAAACTTATGGTTTATTGATGAAGAGGCAAAACCGAAACACATCCAGCCGGTTTTTTCGCCCTGCTCATCAAATTTTAAAATGGTGGTGGTGAATTTTATCATGAAGAACTATTACTGCTTAACCAATTTGCAATTAGCTATAGAAACTTTATTACCGCTCAACCCATTGCGATACAACTGAACGGTGTAAACTCCTGCGGCTAATTGTTTCACACTAAAGTTTTGTTTGGTAGAATACCTCGGCACTTCCTGTTGCATTACTGTAGTTCCTCGAACATCGCATATCGTTAAACGCACATCGTTGCACTTCTCCCATTCAATCCAGTTATAATCAAACTGCACTTCATCGGTAGCGGGGTTAGGGAAGCCAACAAAACTTACTTCTCTCTCCACGTTTTTAATTCCTGTCAAGCTATCTACCACGTGCACCTTTACTGTATCGTAACTCCACCATGTTCCTGCACAGGTCATTGTAGTATCGTGCATGGCAACTATGTAATAAGTTGTACTATCGGGACAAACCACTCCGGGATTTTGAAGGTTTGAATAGTAACCAACAGGAATGCTGAACCAATACAAACTATCGTAAGAATTTATTTTAGGTTGACTTGAAAGCGAAACACAACTGTTTGATTTGATTACAGTGGTATCGTTTGTGTTTACACTTATATCATTTGCGTTGTAAGGATAAATGTCTGAAATGCTATCAATCAAGATTGCTCCATTAATGTTTATGCTTGTATCACATGCAAATACCACATAACTATAATCATATAATTGTGGAGTAAAACTGAAATCTAAAACTCTCCAAGCCGAATCTAACAAGGGAGAAAGCCACAATCTCTCCTCCTTGTCACAAGTATCAAGACCTCCCCAAAAGGCACAATAGCTTTTTACTTTCAAATCATAATTCGGATTGAGAGTAATTGCACTTGAAAGTGCCATTGCAATTCTATACGTTTTGCCTTTCTGTAAATTGCAATCTAGTTTTTGAGAAAAAGAACCTTGAGCATTATTGCTACCGGGGTACCAAAAGATTGTATCGTTATAGCGTAAAAAGACAAATTGATTTCCATCATAAGCGTTGTTAGGTCTTGAATGCCCATTATCATCAAAACCGGTGTAATGAATTTCAGTCCATGGCTCACAGACTGAAAAGCTATCAATATTACAGGGGTGTGCTATGGAAAAACTTAGGCACGAATCTCCAATTTCAAACGAGCCATTCTTAATATGAATTTGAGCAACTAACCCATTCACGGAAAATAAAACCAAGATTATTATTAACCATTTATGCAGCAGGGTTCTTCGAAAATTTTCACAAAAACGAAAAAGCATTTCATGCTTGAGCATAAGTGAGGTTTTATGCCGCCCAGTCTTCTCTATCTAAACTTCTAAACTGAATGGCTTCGGCAAGGTGTTCGGTTTTAATGTCGGGGCTGGCGGCTAAATCGGCAATGGTGCGGCTAACTTTTATAATGCGGTCGTATGCGCGTGCGCTGAGGTTAAGTTTTTGCATGGCGCGGCTCAGCAGGGTTTTTCCGGCATCGGTTATCGTGCATATTTCCTGCACCAGTTGCGGCTCCATTTGCGCATTGCAATACAAATTGTTTTTGCCCTCAAAGCGTTTAAGTTGAATTTCGCGCGCCTTCACCACCCGCTCGCGAATGTTTTCGCTGCGCTCAAATTTTTTGCGGCTCGAAAGTTCATCGAACGAAACAGGCGTAACCTCTACATGCAAATCAATGCGGTCCATCAGCGGTCCCGAAATTTTGTTGAGGTATTTCTGCACCACACCGGGCGCGCAAACGCATTCCTTGTCGGGGTGATTATAAAAACCGCAAGGGCACGGGTTCATACTTGCCACCAACATAAAACTGGCAGGATAGGTAACCGAAAACTTAGAGCGCGAAATAGTAACCATGCGCTCTTCCATGGGCTGACGCATTACTTCGAGCACCGTGCGTTTAAACTCGGGCAGTTCATCTAAAAACAAAACGCCATTGTGCGCCAGCGAAATTTCCCCGGGATGAGGATTGCTGCCTCCGCCAACTAAAGCTACATCGCTTACGGTGTAATATGGAGTTGTTGAAGATGAAGCTTGTTGTGTCATTGCCGGAGTTGAAACGTTTGGAGCCGCAAGTTAGAGAAGTTAAGCTCTTGTATTGATTGCCTAATCGTTAGCTCATGAAGACCGGATACTTCTTAT
>CANJRM010000079.1 GCA_947476645.1 Bacteroidota bacterium | reverse complement strand
GCAACTTATCTGTTCTGTTTCGTAACTAACATTTACTACTTAAGCAAACAGCAAACCGAAAGTTTTCAGTTAAGTTTTTTTAACTGACAGCAGCACTTAGTTGGTACAGTACTTATAAGGAATTCGGATATTTTTGGCAGCGTTTAAAATCAAACTATGAAGAAAAAAATTACATCAACCATTCTCGCAGTTTTAACTGTGGCAATTTCTTTTGCCACAAATTCAAAACCTATGAACATCAAGTTGACCGTAAAGGGGCTTGAAAATTCAAAGATGATTCTTGCCAATTATTATGGCGATAAGCAGTATGTAAAAGACACTTTTGAATTTGACAAAAAAGCAACACTTACGCTCAAAGCAGATACCACTTTGCCAGGCGGAGTTTATCTCGCAGTTTTCCCGGCACTCAACAACCGTTACTTCGAATTTATTATCAGCGAATCGGCTTTTTCGCTTGAAACCGATACCAACGATTTAACGGGGCACATCAAAGTAACGGGCTCGGTAGAGAACGGTTTGTTCTATGACGACATGAAGTTTCTGGGAAAAATGAAACAGACTTCCGATTCGCTCAACAATCTTTACAAACTGGCTAAAACTGAAAAAGATAAAGAAGCATTCAGACAACAACTGATACAGATAGATAAAGATGTAAAGGCAGAACGCAATTCGGTGATGACGAAATACCCGGACTTGTTCTACGGGAAATTACTTCGTGCTATGAAAGATGTGGATGTTCCTGAATCGCCAAAAGATGCTAGCGGAAAAATTATTGACTCGGCTTGGCAATGGCGTTTTTACAAAGCACACTATTGGGATAACGTTGATTTAAAAGACGAGCGCCTTTTGCGTTGTCCTGTTTTTCATAACAAACTCAAAACTTTTTTCACTCAAACAGTAGTGCAGGTTCCCGATTCAATTATTGTAGCGGGTGATGATTTAATCAACAAAACAGATAAGAAAAACGAGTTGTATCGCTACATTCTTACTTACGTTTTTAATGAAATGGCGAATTCAAAAATTATGGGTTTTGATGCAGCTTATGTTCATTTCGGAAAAAAATATTTCTGCCATCAAGAGTTTACTCCGTGGATTGACACCGCAAAGCGTTTTAAAATTTGCGACCGCGCTACTCGCTTAGACCCTGTGTTGGTTGGCAAAAAAGCACAGCGTTTAATTCTTCCTACCGATTCAACCGAAACACAATGGAAATCGTTGCAGGATGTAAAAGCAAAGTATACCATTCTCGCTTTTTGGGATCCGGATTGCGGGCATTGCAAAAAGGAATTACCGGTTTTAGGTGAAGCCTATCACAATTTGAAAAAGAAGGGGATTGATGTAGCGGGTTATGCTCCGGCTATTATGGAAATTGAAAACTACAAAGACTGGGTTGAGTTTATCAAGAAAAACAATCTTGATTGGGAGAACGTTTGTGATTCAAAACGCCACAGCAATTTCCGCTATGAATGGGATATTCAAAGCACTCCGCAGATTTATATTCTTGATTCAGAAAAAGTAATTAAGGCAAGAAGAATAGGTGCCGATCAAGTGGAAGATTATATTCTTCATTTGGAAAACCCAAGTTACAAACCGAAATCGCTCATGAAAGTGAACGATGAAGACAAGCAAGAAGGAACAGAATAATGTAGAAGTTTGAATTCGGAATGCGGAAGTGAATACAATTCACTTCCGCATTTTTTTTGCCTTCATTCTGCATTCAGAATTCTGCATTCAGAATTACTTTGACTGTCCTTTTTAAAGTAATACCTCACCTTTTCAACAATTGCAGTTTTATAAGTGCGAAGACACTTACCTCTCTATGAATTTACATTTGGTGTCAACCAAAAAGAGAAATATGATGTCAGTTGTTCGCACTCAACCCTACCGTTTATTTTTAGTGGAAGATAATCCAGCTGAGGTTCGTTTAATTCAAGAAGCTATCAAAGAAGCTCAATTAACCGACAGCATTGAATTGGAATATGCTTATGATGGTGAGGAAGCATGTGAGATGCTTGACACATCAAAAATCATTGACAAAAAATTTGATTTAGTGTTGCTCGATTTGAATATGCCGAAGGTTAGCGGCAAAGAAGTGCTGGAAAAAATAAAGACAGACATTGATTTAGAAATGACTCCTGTAATTATTGTAACCAATAGCGATTACAAAAAAGATATGATTGAGTGTTATCGCCTGGGAGCTGACGGCTACATGCAAAAACCTGCTGACTTTAAAAAATTAGTTGACTTTTTTGTGTCGGTAAAAAAATCAATTGAAGTAAAAAACAAACTCTCCATTTACTTCATTGAGAAAATGTACGATGAACTAAGAATGGCTGTTTGATTCAACGAATAGTTGATTCATTACTTCGCTTCTGTAATTTTCAGTTCTCGCTATTTCTACAATTTTTTTCTCCTCTGTCATTATCCAGCATTTGCTGCAATATTCCAATGATGCCTCTATATCATGAGTAGAGAGAATGACAATCTTCTTCAGGTCTTTTGAAACAGAAGAAAGCAGTTCAAGAATCTCTTTCTTATTTCTGAAATCAAGGAAGGCAGTCGGCTCATCTAAAATGATAACCGGTGTTTGCTGACAAAGTGCACGGGCAATTAAAACCTTCTGTTTCTCTCCATCGCTTATTTGATTGAAGAGTTTGTTTTGCAACTTCAGCATCTTCATTACAGCAATTACTTTCTCCACTTCTTTCGAATCTTCTTCTGATAAATTTCCAAGCCAGCTTGTGTAAGGCATTCGACCAAGTGCAACAAACTCACGAACTGAGATGTTGTCAACGAAAATTTTCTCGGTTAAAACAATACTGATAAGTTTTGCTCTATCCAGAACCGTTAAGTTTTCAAGCAACTTCTCTCCTACTGAAATATTTCCATTTACACTTTTCTGCAAGCCCGAAATTGTTCGTAGCAATGTTGATTTACCAATACCATTTACTCCAAGCAAGGCAATCATCTCTCCTTCAGCTGCAGCAAAAGAAATATCAGGGAAGATGATTTTATCATTTCCGTAACCGATGTTTAATTTTTCTGCTTTCAGTTTCATTTAAAATTTTCGTTGACGAAGAATTATCCAAATAACCACAGGTGCACCAAGCAATGATGTAATTGCATTAACAGGCAATACATTATCCGAACCCGGAGTTGAAGCAATTACATTACACAAGCCACAGATAACAGCACCAATCAACACACAAGCAGGCGTCAAAATTTTATGATCGGAAGTTTTAAAAACGGCACGTGCAATATGCGGCACAGCCAGACCAACAAAACCAATTGGTCCGCAAAATGCTGTAATACTTCCGGCCAAAATACTGGTGCATAGAACAATCAGAATTTTAGCAACGCGAATATTTAATCCAGTGCTTGTTGCATAAGTATCTCCAAGTAATAAAAGATTAAGCGGCTTAGAAAGAAAAAATGAAAACATCACACCCGCAACAACTATTGAAGCGAGATAGAAAATTTGACTCGTATCTACATAACGAAAACTGCCGAACGTCCACAATACATAATTCTTCAGCGCCTCGTTACTCGAAAACGATTGCATAATTTGAATCAGCGCACCTATGCCTCCACCAATCATTAACCCGATTATGAGAATGGCAACTACATCATTCAATCGAAAAGAAATTAGAAAGTTGACAAGGAAGATTAGCACTGCACCAACAGCAGCAGCAAGAATAATACTCCAACTGCTGAACAAATGAATTTCAGTAATGCCGAATGCACTTGCAGCGAGAATAAAAACCGCCACACCAAAACTTGCTCCGGCACTTATACCTAACACATAAGGGTCAGCTACGGGATTTCGAAACATAGTTTGCATTTGCAAACCACTTACCGATAATCCTGCGCCTGCAAGCAAAGCTGCAAACGCAGCGGGTAAGCGAGATTCAATAACGATGTTTCTCCACGCTTCACTATTTGAAGTGTTATGAATCAAAATAGAAACTACATCTGAAAATGGAATAGAAACAGAACCAAGTACGAGTTGCAGAAAAAAAACTGCAACAACACAGAGGGCGAAAACGACAAACAAAAAAATATTTTTTCTTTGAATCATTTCAGTTTTCGGTAGTAATAGAGTTGATGATTAGGTAAGAGTTCAGGATGAAAAATAAAAATCAAATCAGCTAATACCTTATCAGGAGTCAACGCGCCACTTTCCCAAAAATCAAAACCACCGCTTGGTGTGTTTCGCTTATCGTTATTGAAAACATTTTTTGTCTTATACGCTTTGAAAAAAGCGTTCTTCTTATCAGCAGCTTTTATTTCAGTCAATGAACCTGCAAAACCATTGCACAACCAAATATCAGCATTAGCAGCTTTTGCATAAACGGCTTCGTAATCCAAATTCAGATTTAAACCATTGGTTGCTTTTGCATCCTTCCACAAGAAATCTCCTCCCGCATCAGCAATCAGTTTCGCCATATAATTTTCGCCACATGGCATGTACCAAATTTCCTTGAAAGGAATATTTGCAAACATCGTTGGCTTTGCTGCAACAGATTTTGCTTTTTCTTTTAAAGCCAAATAGTGTGTTTCTATGTCCTGAAAAATACTGTCGGCTTCTGTTTCTCTATCGTAAAATGAAGCAACAAACTTCAACCATTCAGCGCGAGCAAGTGGTTCCTGCTCCATGTAATCTAAATTCAAAACAGATTTGATGTGCAGCGAATTCAATTTCATTTTCATTTTATCACCACCATCCCAATTACCTGAAGTAAAAACGAAAGAGGGATTCAACTCTACTATTTTCTCATAGTTTAAATCATCTTTCCCTACATCAGCTATTTTATTTTGGTGCACAAGTTCAACTACTTCTTTATTATAAATGAGCGCAACGTTTGCAACTCCTCCAATAGAATCAAGCAATCCCAATTGCGCCAACGCAGAAATATGATTGGTTGAAATGCAGATTATTTTCCGCACAGGAGTATCTAACAAAACTGCATTGGTAAAATCAAACGGTGCAGGTTTCCCTTTCGGCAGCAAAACATATTGAGCCAATATTTTCGCAGTATCTCTCCAATCTTTTACAGTGATCACTTTGAAACCGTTGTAGTAATCGATAGAAAATCCTTTAGCGTATTTTATGGGGAACGATGCTTCTTTTATACAATGATGACTGTGTTGCTCATGCGTTTGACTTTTACCTTTGCATGACCATAGACCAACGACCATTGACAACAAGAGACCAACGACCGTCAACTGTAAACTGTAACCTGCAAACTGTTTTCTACTCATGTGTAAAAGCAAAATTGCCTGATATAACTCCGGCAGTGAAAGAATGAATCAAAGTTCCTGTTTTGTCGTTACGATAAATATGTGACGACTGAACGTAATCCAGGGCATCGCTCAAATAGAAATCTCCGATTACAGGGTCAACATCCATTGAATAAACATTGGAAGCCGTTGAGGTAAAGAGAATAGTTGGTTGAAGATTTGAAATAGAAGTGCAGTAAATGTTTTTACCTGTTAAAAAGAAAAGTGTTTCTCCATTTCCATCAACGCATAAATGATTCAGATGAAAACCAAAACCACTCATTGAATACTGAGCAACAGTGTTCAGGTTTTTGTCGAGGCAAACGAGCGATGCTTTTGTATTCGTTGCAGAATCTTCATCGAGTGCAATCCAGATATTCTTGTTTTTATCCTGCACTATTCCACCTGCATCTCCGGCAAATTCCTTTTTGTCAACAAAAGTATTGTCAGCAATTCTCATTCTGTAAACAGCACCTTTTGAAGAAGGATTAGAATAAAATTTTTTGCCTTCAGCAAAAACATATTCATCTACACGAACCAAATGCTCGGTGTATTGCGGAACAGAAATATCAGTTTTCAAATTTCCTGTTAGATAATTGATGACATGAATTTTGTTGGAGTATAATTCAGTTACATACGCCATACTATCATCAACAGGAAGAATATAACGAGGCGAAGACCCGGAAATAGTAATGGTTCTGATTTTTTGAAATGACGGAATCTTCACCATCTCAATCTTCGAAGAATTGTTTACCACAATAAACGCCACCGAATCTTTCACATACATACTCTGCGCAACATCGCCAAGCGAATAGCCATTCACCGTTTTAAACAAATCGTTAGTTACAGTTTTCGTTTCGGGATTGTAAAACGAAACATCGGCATTACCGAAACCAAAGTTGCCTTCATTGATAATATAAACACCTTTACTCTTAGGCAAATCAGCGGTTTTATCTTTGTGACAAGATGAAATACAAGCAAGGAGAATGAGCAACAGAATAATTCTATTCATCAGTTAAATTTAAATCTAAGTGTTCCTTCAAAATTCCTTCCAGGCATAGCGTGTTGTGCTACGTTTTGGTATTGAGCATTTGCCAAATTATTTACACGAAACGACATTCCAATTTCGTATTTGCCAATAGTAAATTCTTTTCCGGCTTCTAAATCTGTTAAGAAATATCCTTTGAGAAATTGCACATTATCGGTGGAAGTAAAAACACGACTAACAAAACTGTTTATCGACCGCAAATAAAATTTTCGATACTGTAACTGAACTCCGGCTACTCCACGATGAAGCGGCACGTAAATCAATTGCATACCCGCAGATTGGTCAAATTCATTAGCCGCATCAAGATTGGTTGTTTTAGTAAAAGTGTAAGAAGCATTGAAATGAATCGCAAACTTTTTCGGGCTGCGTTCATCATTTGTTGCATGAATACTTGCTTCAAATCCGCGCGATAAAACGCGCTTGTAGTTTACAGGCATCCAGACACTTCCCTGCGGAATCCACTGAATCCAGTCATCCACATAGAGACAAAAACCATTCAATGAAATGTCGAAATACTTTTGATACGCGTATTTAAAATTCAGTTCACCGTTCCATGCGCGTTCGTTTTTCAAATCAGGATTTCCGCCTGGAACCCAATACAAATCGTTTAAAGTAGGAAATCGAAAATTGCGCGATACAATGATAGCTGTGCTGAAAGAATGCTTCGCATTCTTTGTTCGTTTAGAAAAATTGATGGCGAGTTCAGGAGCAAATACCGAAGGCTTCTTTCCTACAATGTCCTCTCTGAAACCAAGATGAAATTTGAAACCGTTGACTAAGTAGTAATCGGTATAAAATTTCAAACCGAAAATATTTCTTGACTTCGCTTCGCCATACGCGCGAACATTGGCGCGCTCTAAATCATAATTCAATTCGGCATTCAAAACCAAATTAAAAGGGAAAGAATAAGTAGTGGTAAAAACATTTCTGAAGGCTTGCATCAAGGATGTTTCATCTAACAATGCTTCAGCATTTTTATAACGCAGCTTATCCTGAATGTAAGCAGAAGTAAAACTCAATTTCAGCAATTTGTATTTTGCCTTCCAGTTCAGCATAGAGCGCAGCGAATAATCGTATTGACTTTCACTTCCTGTTTCCTTACTCATTATCGGTGGAATTTGCCTGTCGGCTTCTGTCAACCACAAATAGAAAGTCAACTCGTTGTGTGAATTTATTTTACCACCAAGTTGTTGTAAAAAGGAAAGTTGACGAACTGCAGCGTTTGTTTGCTTTTGATAAGGATGTCCTTCTTTAAAAATATTCTGAAACTGAAAATTATTTTCAGCCGTGAGATAACTGAAACTAGTAGTGCCTGAAATATTTTTATGGGCATATTGAATTGAACCAATTCCTTCAAAGGTTTTAAAACTTCCGGCACGCAAACTTACATTGGCAGAAATGCCCGAATCAGTTTTCAACTCATTATTCATCTGCAAAGTCCCTCCGATTGTTCCTCGATAACCTGTCCGAACGAGTTGCAAATCCTGTTGCATTCCCAAAGTAAAAAGCGAAAGATCGCATTGACCAAAAGAAGGTGAATTCAATTTTATTCCGTTCCACTGGACTTCCGTTTGCGAAGCAGAAGTTCCGCGCACAGCAATAGACGAGAGTTGCCCTACTCCGTAATTCTTTACATACACCGAAGAAAATTCTCCTAAAGCATCACTCAATCTTTTGCCACTTTGATATTTCATCTCTGTAAACGGAGATTGAAAATTATTGATAGACAATTTTTCAATCTTCACTACCTCATCTAACATGACTGTATCTTTTCTTTCTGCTTGCGTAGTAAGCAACCAAATGAGAAACAGAAATGTCAGCAGCGTTTTCATTCGATGATGAGCTTACTTGTTTGAGAGCCGATGGACAGAAAATAAATTCCTTTAGAATAATTGCGGGTTGCGAGTTGTTGGTTGCTGGTTGAAATATAAACTTCGTCTATCATTCTTCCTGTTATGTCAAACACTTTCAATTTACTTCCTACTAACTCTTCGCTCACTTTTACATTCACATTATCACACCAACTTGGATTTGGAAAAACTTGAAACTTGAAACTTGAAACTTGAAATTCATATAAAGATGAAGGATTCACTTGATTAATCACTCCCACCGCATCTAAATCAAAACCGCTCGAAGGAAATGGAGTAGGATACGGATCGTTTATTTTATGTCCGTATTGGTCGTGAGTAGCGTATTGATTATTGATAGAACCAACCACATCAATCAAACGAACATGAGTGATGTGATTTACATCCAAACCAATTTCGTTTTTCAATTCTTCTAAATCGAAAGGAGTGCCGTAACCAAAAACATATTTGCCGGCAAGGTTATTTACTAGTGAACAGTCAACACCCGTCATAGGAATTTGCGAAGTATCCTGGATGTTTGACGTAGCAGGAAAACGGAAAAAACTATTTCCATCGCTGCTCACTTCCACAAACGCAAATTCTAAAAACGCAAGCGGGCTTGCTGTATAAAATCCGTTTTCAAAAACAGCAAAGTCGAAACCCTGTCCGTTGTAAATTGGGTTTTGAAAAGTAAGTATTGCTGTTCCTCCATCTCCCAAACTAACTACACCATTTTGCCCGGCTTGTCCAATAGCAGAATTCGAAGTGCCCACACTTGCATAACCGGAATCAGGTTGTGCAATATCCTTATAGCCGAAGTAGATATCACAAGCATTTGCCCACTCAACAAACACATCACTGTCTTTTGAAATTGCGGTTGTTCCAATCATATCTGCGGCAGGCGCAAACTGTGCGTTTGCTTCTTTTGCAAAGAGAATTAGAAAGAGTAAGAAAATATTTTTCGAAACTGATTTCATGTTGTCGCGTTTTGAAAAACCTATAGAGAAGTTTAAAACTTCTCTATAGGTTCAGTTGCGTCAATTATTGTTTCATAATTTTCTTAACCGAAGTTCCGTTCACAGAATTCAGTTTTACGAAATAAATTCCGTTAGCTAAGTATTGAGTATTGATTATTGAATACTGAGATTCTATTCTCTCTTCACTCATTATCTTACCCGACAAATCATAAACGGTCAATTCACTTCCAACGCTCTTTTCGTTGGTTATGATATGAATTTCATTACCAGAAAATGGATTCGGATATACTGCAAACTGCAAACCATCAGCAGTCAACTCTTCAACTACAGTAATACCTGTTACGCTCACAACAACTTTAGCCGTAACACATGATTGTGTTGCGTCACAAAGTCTATAAATAATAGTATCGATTGCTACCACACCAACAGCAGGTGTGTAAAGAATTTCGTTCCCTACAACTGTATCGTGCGCACCAGGAATCAAAGGCAAGCCAACTAATTCAATTGTTAGTGGAGTGAAAGTGGTATCGAAATCATTCGCTAAAACATTGATGAGTGTATCGTTTACATAAGTTGTAGTTACATAATCATCAGCAGCAACAGGAGCTACATTAGCTGCATCGCTTGTTGTAAAATCATCCAGAGCGAAATACGCAGGCGTATTCATGTAGCCAAACGCGGTATCGGAAGAAGACAGATTGAAGAGAATGCTATCTACATCACCAAGCGGTTGCAAATCGAGCCAGGTCCAGTCGTGCACAATGTAATCCTGTGTGCTATCTGCAGAACGAAAATCGGCAAGAAAAAAATCTACTGCTTGTTGTTTCAAGGCGCCATTCTTCCAACCTAATACTCGCAACCGAAAATAATCAGGGTCGGTGCCCGTTGCTCCTCCAAATTTCTTAGCGAACATATCACCGCTCTTCATGCTCAAATAAGCGTATGTCGTATTGGTAACATAAAAACCCTTTACAGGATTTCCCTCAGCAGCACCGGTTAAACGAACATTTGCATTTCCGTATTCATCGGCAATAGCATAGTTGGCTGAACCATTATAACCGCTTGCTGTAATAGCAGCATATTGATTTCCGTATCCGGAAGTAGTGCTGTCTTTTTTGTTTGAATAAGTAAAACCGCTCCAAGAATGAAAAGCTGTGTCGTAATCATTAGCAAAGTTGGCATTACCACTGTTGAATCCCCCGCTTAAATCACTACCATCCCAAAATGTATCGGTAGCAAGTGGGAGATTTTCAAACGTGGAAACTGTTTGAGCGAAAATTTGTGTGGCGAAAAATATCGCGCACAAGAGAGTGTTGAATTTCTTCATGGCTGAATTTGTTTTTAACTTTTAAAAATGTTCAGCTACGAAAATTGAGATTGAAAATTGAAACCGTGCAGTGTTTCAGTCCTCAGCCCTTCTTCCCGAAAGCTTTGTAATTGTTGCTAATGGCAGGTCTTCTGGTTTTGTTTCGTTTCTACCGCCTTCCCGGTATTAACCAGTGGCATTATGGTGTAGAAATTTTTAAAGAAACTTACAGCAGCGGGTACTACTCAAGATTTTCACTTGATTCCCTATTATGGTTAGCGTATTGTAACATATGCATCACCACCTTCAGCGGCTGCAAATAAAATTATTTAATTTACAGTTCATGAAATTATTTTTTGAACATTGCGTTCAACTGTTATGAAAAAAATATTTTTCTATTCCGCGCTTGCGCTTTTGTTGTGCACTTCTGCCTGCCAGAAATGTTACACCTGTAAACAATACTGTTCTTACTGTCAGCCACCGGGCAATAACGGACTTATTGTAAAAGTTTGTGCCAGCAAAGATGTAACGCACACTAACGTTGATTCCTTTTACAACGCTTATAAGGCAGCCGGATATACTTGTAATTTGTTGAACAACGAAAAAAGTGTTTGTGATACAAAAGATAAGTTGAACGATGCTATCAACTATTATATTCTCGAAGATTATTACTGCAACCCGAAGTAGAATTAAAACGGATAGCCAATAGCCAACTGAAATTGCCCATTCTTAAATGCGTAGCCGTTATCAAATTGCCAACGCTTTCCTTCCACTCTGCGTGGGTCGCGTAAAGGGAAACCATAATCGAAACGCACCACAAAATAATTAAAGTCAAAGCGTAAACCTGCACCGGCATCCACTGCAAATTCACTCCAAAATCTTTTGAAATTAAATTCTCCGTACTGGCGCGTATCTTTTCTAATTGTCCACACATTTCCCGCATCTACAAACAACGCACCCTTAAACCATTTATAAATATCGAAGCGTATTTCCGCGTTGGCTTCTAATTTTATATCGCCTGTTTGGTTAAAAAATCCCACATGCGTCTTCTCTCCTGTTTCTCTATTGAAAGAACTTGTATCTACATAACCACCGGGACCAATTTCACGAATTTGAAAACCACGCAAACTATTTGGACCACCGGCAAAGAATTGTTTCACAAACGGAAGAGCCGATGAATTACCATAAGGCACACCAATACCCGCATAAGTGCGAATAGCAAACGCGCTGTGATTACTCATGCGCACCGTATTCCTCCAATCGCCATCAATGCGGAAATATTGCGAGAATGGACGTTTAGCAATTAGGTAAACCGAATCGTGGTCGTTCTTCAAGTTGGCTAATCGGTAACCAGCGTAAATAATATTTCCTGCAGTTTCAATATTGGTGCGAAAACTCATGAACGCTTTATCGTGATTTGTTTTTTGATTGGTAAAAGCGAAGGTGTAATTAGGTCCGATAATTACCTGCTCTTCAAAACTGCTTTTCAAAATAGGATTCAAATCCAATCTTCGAGTGAACTCTGTGCCACGTTTTGGTATCAGATAAAAGCTGACTGTTATCGGATTAAACAAATGCCGCTTCATAGGATTTTCATTCCACTCGTAACCAAAAGCAAAACTGAAATGATGCAACTGATAAAGGAAAGTTACATCACCATTCGGGTCAAAATCGAAACGATGCTCGAATGTGTAATTGACGTTTATTCTCGTTTTCGGATTAGTGTTTCGCGCAAATGCTTTTGCTTTGAATGGAACTAAAAAGCGATTCAGGTAATAAGTAAAATTAGTAGAGGCGGTTCCACTTATCACTTTCACCTGCTCTTTTTTGCTGAACCGCAATTGTACCCCTCCCGTTGCATCAAACAAAAACTGGTCGGCATGCTTTGAAAGATTTTTGTTTTTGTAGGAGACTGTTCCTTGCAAACCAAAGTAACCTTCGTTGGTCACGTTTACATCACCACCTGCACTTATCTCCTGTCGTTTTGAAGGGGTGAGATAAATATGACAATCGAGTAAATGACTATTAGGATTTGAAACATTGTAATCCATACTGATGAACTTAAACACACCGAGAATAGCATAACGGTTAAGCGTTTTCAGTTCCTTCTCCTTTGAGTATAAATCGCCTTTGCGAAAAAAAACTGCATCCATCAAAACTCCTTTCTTAAAATTTTCGTGATGCGAAATGAAATGATATTCACCTACTGTAATGGTATCGCGGTGCAGACTGTCGTTCAATACATCGGGCGAATAATCGCTCATCACATAAATCTGATTGATGCGATATTGCTGATGATTAGTAGAATCGTTAACAGGATTAACTGCAATTTTAATGTTGACCGTTTGACTTTGCGAAGAACTATCAAGGTCGAAAGTGATATACTCTCGATTAAAGAAAAAATAGCCGCTGTTTCGCAATAACGTTTCAATTCTATCGCGCTCACTTTTCAAATTCGTTATATCAAAGCGGTCGCCTTTTCGCAAAAAAGTATTTTCCCTTCGCGTGCGCACAATTGAATCACAATCGTTGTGTCCTTTCGGCAATTCCACATCGCCAATCTTCCATGCAGCACCTGTTTTTACAGTGTAAACAATAGTGGTTCGTTTCTTCTTTGTAATGAATGTGTCTATTACATCGTTATGAAAATACCCGAAGTTGAAAAGGTAAGTTTCAACTTGACGTTCGCTACGTTGTAATTGTGTGGAATCAAAAAGCACTGGTGCTTCGCCTACTTTATCAATAATCCATTGACGGAACTTGGTCAGCTTTTTTGCGTGTGTAGCATTGTGATACATCCACATTCTGAAAGGAAGAAAGCCAAGAAATTTGCGATTAGGTTTTTGCGCGGTAATTTTTGCAAAGTCTTCGCGCATCTTTTCTTTTTCAGAACCAGGTGCTTTGGTTTGCAGAATGAATTTGTTCTTCACCAAAAGGCTTTCGCCTTCGGGAAGATGTTTAGAAACATTACAACCCGAAAAGACCAACATTAAGCCCAACACCGAAGCGAGTATCAAAAATATGTTTCGAGATTTCTTCCTCATTAACTCTTGTGTTTTCGCACCTGCTTTTTACGCACTTCTATTTTTATATCCTGCAATTCTAAATCGGACTTTTCTATTTTCATGCTATGTTAAGTAAACAGCAAATAAGTTTTGTTCGCTCGCTTCATCAAAAAAAATTTCGCCAAATGTATGGCAAATTTTTAGTTGAGGGCGATAAGCCCGTGCGCGAATTACTAAAAAGTAATTTCAAAGTTGATGCCATTTACAGAATACAAAATACAAACTATCAAGTACGAAGTAAGGAAACAGAATTAATAGATGTTACCGAGACAGAGTTGAAAAAAATTTCAACGCATGAAAACCCGAATCTTTCAATTGCGGTTGCGCAAATTCCTGTAAGTGTTTCCTCAGGTTTAGTTCAGACAGAAGGGCTTTACCTTGTTTGTGATTCGTTGAACGACCCTGGAAATGCCGGCAGCATTATTCGGATTGCCGACTGGTTTGGCATAGAGAAAGTATTCTTTTCTGAAAATTCTGTGGAAGTATATAATCCGAAAACAGTGAGTGCTGCTAAAGGCTCCTTATTCAGAGTGGAATGCGTTTATACTGATTTAAAAAAACTTTTTGAGCTAAATGAAAACATAAAAGTGTTCGGCACGTTTATGAATGGCAATAACGTTTATACTTCTGCACTTGATAAAAACGGTTTCATTCTAATTGGAAATGAAGCAAATGGTATAAGCGATGAATTGATTCCCTTTGTGAGTGAGAAAATTTCTATTCCATCTTTTGGCAAAGCAGAATCGTTGAATGCTGCGGTAGCTGCTGGGATTGTGGTGAGTGAGTTTAGGAGAAGATAATTCCACCTCCGTCACACTCAAAGCAGCGTGCCACCTCCGCAAGCGGAGGACAAACAGCCATCTTCAGTTTTAAACTCCTTTTCTTCTTTTAAAATCTTCATAGAAACGTGCGCGGTCTTTGTTGCCTGGGTCAACGAGTTCGTAGATGAAGAGAATTTTTTCGGCATTATCTAAATCGTTTTTAGCTAGATACTTTCCGCTAAGGCTGTAACACGCTAATGAAACTGTACCTAAAAGCCGCTTATACATAATGTCTGTATTTTCTTTTGCATGAAGATTCTTAGCCTCGGTTTTCCACCAACTTAAATTTTGAGAAACAAGTGCATCGTAATATCCCTGACGCATCTGCCTTTCCATTTCAAATTTCTGTTTTTGTGTTTCATCAAAAGCAAAAAGATTCTTTTCAGGAATGTTCGAGAACGGAAACAGAAAAGCGTTTTCAAATGTTTTAGCATCAGCCCATTCATGCTTACCATTCCACTGCACCATGTAGTGTGGTTTATCCGCCAAGTATTTTGACTGGTGAAAAGAAACCAGTTCAGTGTAATTCATATCCTCTTTACCAGCAATGCCTAAAAACGAAACAGGGTGATTAAGATTTCCCCACAGTATTACACTGCCCGAATAAACAATACCATCCACATCACTATTTCCGCAACCTGCATCAATGGCAATTTTAGCGGCACCACTAAAACCGCTGAAAATGATTTTTGATTCATCTAAACGAAAACGTTTTTTCAAATCAGCAAGTAGATTATTAACAATGGTGATTCCCTGTAATGAACTATAACTATTGAAAGCTGCATTGGAACAGGCAATAATGCAACCGTGCTTATCGGCTAAGTCCTTATACATATTTATAACCTTCACGCTCTCAGCATGAGGGTCGAGAAATACCATGAGTGGTGAGGGTTTAGACGAATCATAGCTTTTAGGAAGATAAAGAGTGAAACTATCAGCCGGAGAGTTATAGACTGGAATCGATTCTATCACCACTCCTGTTTTAGTAATAGGCTCAATTGGAGTTTCGGGAATTGCTTGTTGAGAAGCAACTGAAGTTTCTGTTTGACTCACAGAGGTATTATTTTTTTGATTACAGGAAGAGAACAACAATACAAGCGCAAGTAATTTTAATTTTTGCATAGCATGAATTATGTAATAAATAAAAGCAAAAAACAGATGGCGAAAAAAAATTTTGGGTTCCCAATTGCCAAACTATATTTGCGGCCATTTTTAAAACCAAAAATTTAGTCATGAAAAAAATTTACTTCACTTTAATAATGCTTACTGCAATCAGTTGCAGCTTTGCTCAAACAGTTTTTCTTGAAACCTTTGATGGTGTGGGTGGACCTACGGCCGGAGGTCCGGGTACATTCTCCTTTCCAAATGGATGGACTTTAGTTAACGTTGATAACCGCACTCCCAACGCAGCTGTTACATATGTAAACGATGCTTGGGAAAGAAGAGAAGATCTTGGTAATGTAACGGACAGTGCTGCTTATAGTACTTCTTGGTATACACCGGCTGGTGCCTCCGATGATTGGATGTGGACTCCGGCAATAACGGTACCTGCCAATGCGCAGTTAAAATGGAATGCCAAGGCGCAGGATGCAGCTTATCCTGATGGTTACGAAGTAAGAATAATGGCTCAGCCTACTAACCCAACAGGCTCCGCTGGAGTTTTAGGAAACATGGTGAGTGCATCTACCCAACTATTTACAACAGCCGCTGAAGCCAGTACCTGGACGGCTCACACAATTTCTTTGTCGGCTTATGCCGGACAAACCGTAAAAATTGCTTACAGAAATAATTCGAACGACAAATTTTTATTGTTGATTGATGATGTGGAAGTGAGTGTTAATCTAAATAATGATGTGGCACTAACTACGGTTGATGCAATCTCAGAATATACACTTGTTCCCTTGGCCCAAGTTCCTGTTGCAGGTTATC
>CANJRM010000078.1 GCA_947476645.1 Bacteroidota bacterium | reverse complement strand
AGGTTCGGCAAACGCAAGTGAAACTGATGTTACCGAATTAAAACGAAAACTAAACGAGTACATTAAAGAAATAGACCTTTGTATTACGATGTTGAATGATTAAGGATGACAGAGAAAACGGAAACGGTTACTATCCAAGTGTCGGTGGCAGAGAGGCTCTACCCGTTAAAGGTAACGAAGAGCGATGAAGCGAAAGTGCGTCTGGCAGAAAATCTGGTAAATGAGAAAATCAAAACCTACCAGAATATGTTTCAGGGTAAAGACAAACAGGATTATATGGCTATGTGCCTTTTAAATCTCGCAGTGGAGTTTACCACTCTGCAAAGCGAAACGCAGCATAACCACCGGTTAACCGAAGAAAAGCTAAATCAGTTAGAAGAAGTGCTCTCGGGCATCTGAATAAAACTTTCTCTCTCCTTCTTTTTTCAAAATCCATCATTCGTTTAGTGTTCAATGTATTCGCAACGTGAAAATCGATGGACTGAATTTTTTTTAATCATTATAAATCAATAACCCAAAATGGATAACACAATCATCATAATTATTGCGGCTTCGGCAGCGGTAGTGTCAGCGATTGTAGGTTTATTAGTCGGGCGTTCTATTACACAGAAAAGCAATCTGGATATAGAAAAAAAAGCAGAGGAAGAGTTAAATAAAAAACTTGCCGATGCACAAGCCACAGCCGATAAACTGCTAGCCGATGCTAAACGAAATGCCGACAACGTAAAGAGAGATAAGGAACTTCAAGCCAAGGAACATTTCATTCAACAAAAAAGTAAACACGAAAGTGAAGTAGCCGAGCGCAACAAAAAAGTAGTAGAGAAGGAAGCGCAGTTGAAGGTATTGCAAACCGAAGTTTCGCTACGCACAGCCGAAGTTTCGAAAAAGGAAAAAGAAGTTGAAAGCTTAAAAGAAAACTTAAACAAGCAATTGGAATTGGTAAACACCAAGAACGACCAGTTGAAAAAGAGCCACGAAATATTTGTAGGCAAGCTCGAACAAATAAGCGCACTCACGAAAGAAGATGCAAAGAAGGAATTGGTAGAAACCATGACGAAAGAAGCGGAAGCAGAGGCGTTGAGTTTAACCAAGGTGCTTATTGACGAAGCCAAAAGCAAAGCCAACAAAGAGGCGAAGAAGATTATCATTCAAACCATTCAGCGCACCGCTGCAGAAAATGCGATTGAAAATACCGTTTCGGTTTTCAACTTAGATAGCGATGAACAGAAAGGTCAAATCATTGGTCGAGAAGGAAGAAACATTCGCGCTCTAGAATCAGCAACGGGTTGCGAGTTCGTAGTGGATGATACACCTGAGGCAATTATCATTTCGGGTTACGACCCTATCCGCAGAGAAATCGCGCGCCTCTCGTTACAACGTTTGGTTACCGATGGAAGAATTCACCCTGCAAGAATTGAGGAAGTGGTGGCGAAAATTAAAAAGCAACTCGAAGAACATATTCTTGAAATTGGTGAGCGCACAGTTATTGATTTGGGTATTCAAGGTTTGCATCAGGAGTTGATTCGTTATGTTGGCAGAATGCGTTTCCGTTCTTCTTACGGTCAAAATCTTTTGCAACACAGTCGCGAGGTGGCAAATCTTTGTGCTACCATGGCAGCAGAGTTAGGATTGAATCCGAAGTTAGCGAAACGCGCAGGTCTCCTTCACGATATTGGTAAAGTGCCTGATGAAGAAAGTGAATTATCGCACGCGTTGCTTGGAGCAAAACTGTGCGAGAAATACGGTGAGCATGCAGCCATCGTAAACGCAGTAGGTGCACACCACGATGAAATGGAAATGAAGTATGTTATCTCTCCAATCATTCAAGCTTGTGATGCTATTTCAGGCGCGCGCCCGGGTGCACGCAGAGAAATTATGGAAGGTTATTTGAAACGTATCAAAGACCTCGAAATATTAGCTCAGTCATTTGATGGAGTAGATAAAGCTTACGCTATTCAGGCGGGAAGAGAACTTCGCGTAATTGTGGAAGCTGATAAAATTGATGACAAGAAGAGCGAAGAAATGTCGTTTGCTATTTCGCAAAAAATCGAAAAGGAAATGACATATCCCGGTCAGGTAAAGGTTACGGTTATTCGCGAAAAGAGAAGCGTGAGCGTAGCGAGATAATTAGTATTACAAAATAAAATGAGCGGTCAGATAATTTTATCTGACCGTTTTTATTTCTGGTCTATTCATACATTTACTGCGTGTCAACCATTCATCAGATTTTAAAACAGTATTGGGGCTTCGAAGAATTTCGTCCGTTGCAGGAAGAAATTATCAACGCTGTTTTAGAAGGAAAAGATACACTGGCATTGCTGCCAACAGGTGGAGGCAAATCAATTTGCTTTCAGGTTCCTGGTCTCGCCAAAGAAGGGTTGTGTTTGGTTATTTCACCACTGATTGCCTTAATGAAAGACCAGGTTACGAACCTCAACAAAAAGGGAATCAAAGCGGTTGCTATTTACTCGGGAATGCCTTACTCGCAAATTGATGCGCTCTTAGATAATTGCATTTACAGCGATGTAAAATTTCTCTATCTCTCCCCCGAGCGTTTAACTACCGATGATTTTCTTGCGCGCATGCAGCGCATGAAAATAAGTTTGATTGCTGTTGACGAAGCGCATTGCATTTCGCAATGGGGTTACGATTTTCGTCCGCCTTATTTGCGCATTGCCGAAATTAGAGAGAAACTCAAAGGTATTCCTGTGATTGCACTCACTGCAACTGCAACTTTAAAAGTAGTAGATGATATTCAGGAGAAATTGTTGTTCGCGCAGAAGAATGTGATGCGCAAAAGTTTTGTGCGAAAAAGTTTGAGTTATGTAGTTCGCAAAACCTCGAACAAAGAACAGGCACTGCTCAATATTTTGAAGAAAGTAAACGGCTGTGCTGTTGTATATGTGCGCAATCGAAAAAAGACAAAAGAATTTTCAGACCTATTGAACAGGAACGGAATCAAATCCGATTTCTATCACGCGGGCTTAGTTACAAAAGAGCGTTCGCAAAAACAGGATAACTGGGTGAACAATAAAACGCGCGTGATATGCAGCACCAATGCTTTCGGAATGGGCATAGACAAACCCGATGTGCGCACGGTGATTCACATGGATATTCCTGAAAGCATAGAAGCGTATTTTCAGGAGGCGGGTCGCGCTGGTCGCGATGAAAAGAAAGCATACGCTGTTCAGCTAATTGAAAATGGCGACATCATTGAACTCGACAAAAAAATAAAAGAAAGTTATCCGGCTGTTGAATTCATCAAAGAAGTTCACGAAGCATTGCTTACTCATTTTCGAATTGCCACCAATAGCGGCATGAATGAAACTTTCGATTTTGAAATTGCCACGTTCTCCGAGCAATTTAAATTTCCGATGTCGAAGGTTCTCGCTTCCATCAAGATTTTAGAACAACAGGAGTTGCTTCGTGTGACTGAAAGTGTTTTCTCGCTCTCAAAAGTTAAAGTCATTGCTGATAAGGATGCGCTCTATAAATTTCAAACAGACTACGCAAAAGCAGAACCCTTAATCAAATTTTTGCTTCGCACTTCCGAAGGTGTGTTCGAAAATTTTGCTCCGGTTGACGAAGAAGTAATAGCGCAAAAGTTGAAAATTACTTCGAACGAAGTTGTTCGTCAGTTGAATGCGCTTCATAAGTATCGTATCTTCTTTTATCAGGCGCGAAAAGAAGAACCGCAATTGACTTTCCTGCAAAACCGCGTGCCCAAACAAAATCTTCGTCTGGATTTAGATTTCATCCGCAAACGAAAAGCGGACATGGAAGAGCGATTGCAATCCATCCGGCACTATGTTACCGATAATACCATTTGCCGCACGCGCTTGCTTGTAAAATATTTTGGCGAATCGCTTTCCGATAATTGCGGCATCTGCGATGTTTGCGTGGCGCAAAAGAAGAGCGGACTATCTGCCGAAGATTTCTCTAAAATTGTTGCGGCTGTAGAAAATGAATTGCGCCTTTCTCCGTTAAACACCAACGCACTTAACGAAAAACTTAAATTGAAAAAAGAAGATTTGAACGCGGCAATTGATTATTTACTCGACTGCGGCAAAACCGTTTTAACCAAAACCGGAAAATTGAAATGGCAGTAAGCAGAAAAATAATTTTTACCGTCACCAACGATTTAACCTACGACCAGCGTATGCAAAAGATTTGCAGAAGTCTGTCGAATGCTGGTTATGAAATTGAATTAGTGGGAAGGGAAAGAAGTTTATCGCTGCCGCTTTCAAAAGAACCGTTCAAACAAACCCGATTAAAGTGCATCTTCAACAAAGGCAAACTATTCTATCTTGAATACAATCTGCGATTGCTTTTCTATTTGCTGTTTCAAAAAGCGGATGCGCTTTGCGCAATTGATTTAGATACGATTGTTGCGGTTTATCTGGCGGGTAAAACGAAAAGCGCAAAACTGATTTACGATGCCCACGAATACTTCACCGAAGTGCCGGAAGTAATCCGAAGACCATCGGTAAAAAAAATATGGGAATGGGTAGAGAAAACTTTCGTTCCGAAGTATGATTTGGCTTACACCGTTTCTCCAGCTCTTGCTGAATTGTTTTCGAAAAAGTATCGCAAGCAGTTCGATGTTATAATGAACTGTCCTTTGTATTTGGATTTACCACTCACCACTCACCACTCACCACTCACCATTCTCTATCAAGGCGCATTAAACGAAGGCCGCGGATTAGAGCATTTGATTGAGGCGATGAAGGATATAAACGCAAAACTTTTACTCGCTGGCGAAGGAAATTTATCGAATGAGTTAAGGAGTTTAACTAAGAAGTGGAACCTTGAAGATAAAGTTGAGTTTCTAGGTTTTGTAAAACCTGCTGAACTAAAAGAGTTGACCGCTAAAACAACTATCGGCATCAATCTTTTAGAGAATAAGGGATTGAGCTATTACTATTCACTCTCCAATAAATTTTTCGATTACATCCATGCAGATATGCCGCAAATTTGTATTGCGTTTCCTGAATACAAAAAAATAAATGGTGAATACGAGGTGGCTTTGTTGGTGGAAACTTGCGATGTAGCCGAAATAAAAAACGCCATTGAGCGTCTTCTGAACGAAGATGATTTGTATAAGCGATTACAAAAAAAATGTGAGGTTTGCAGCCTCAATTTAAACTGGCAAAACGAAGAGAAAAAATTAGTGGCACTTTACGATGAATTACTCCGATAAGACTCTTCACATAGTTTCTTTTAATGTTCCTTACCCTCCCGATTATGGCGGAGTGATTGACGTTTTCTACAAAATAAAAGCACTGCACGATTTGGGAATAAAAATTCATTTGCACTGTTTCAATTACGGTCGCGATGAAAGCGAAGAGTTGGGCAAAATTTGTGAGAAGGTCTATTACTACCCGCGCAAAAAATTCTATCAGGCTATTTACAGTAATGTTCCTTACATAGTCGGGTCACGGCAAAGTGATGAATTACTGAGCAACCTTACAGCCGATACCCATCCTATTCTATTCGAAGGTCTGCATACTTGTTTTTATCTCAAGCATCCTGCGCTTAAAGACAAAATTAAAACGGTGCGCATGCACAATGTGGAGTGGGATTATTATAGAAGTTTGAAAGAAGCCGAGAGCAACTACCTCATCAAATTTTATTTCAATCTCGAATCGAAGAAGCTTAGGAAATTTGAAGATGAACTGAAGAATGCTGACAAGATTTTTGCTATCAGCAAAAGCGATTATGAATATCTGCGGCAGAGTTATGAGACCATCAGCTACGTGCCTGCATTTCATAACAATGAAACAGTCACGAGCAAAACAGGTAAGGAGAATTTTATCTTGTATCAGGGAAATTTGAGTGTGGTAGAAAATAATCAGGCGGCTATGTTCATAGCCAAGAAGATTGCTGAAGGGATGCCGCATAAATTTATTTTTGCCGGGAAGAATCCAACCTCTTCACTCAAAAAGGAAATCAAGAACATTAAGAATATTGAACTAATCGAAAATCCTCCATTCGAAAAAATGGCGCAGTTGATTGCTGATGCACAAATAAATCTGTTGCTTACTTTTCAAAGCACGGGTATTAAGTTAAAACTGCTCAACTCACTTTACAGAGGAAGATTTGTTGTTGTAAATGGAAAGATGGTGAACAACACAGGACTTGAAGAATTGTGTATCACAGAAGATAATCCAAACGCCACCAAGCGTATTCTTTCTGATTTGATGGAAACGGATTTCACTCAAACTGATATTGATAAACGTAAAATTCTTTTGGAAGAAGGTTTCAGCAATCGCGCAAACGCAATGAAGATTGCCAACGAAATTTTTGGAGAAGGAATTATTTTATCCCAAACGGTTTAACCACCAGATTGCTCCGTTCAGCACAGAAGCAAAACTCACCCATAGCAAATAAGGAATCTGCAGATAAGCTGCAGCAGGTTTTATCTTTTTGAAAACTATAATCATGTAGATTATGGATAGCCACATCAGAATGATTTCACCCAATGCCACATCAGGTCGCTGAAAGGAAAAGAAGAAAACACTCCACCAAAAATTCAAAAATAATTGCCCGAAGAACACCAGCAGCGCGTTTGTTCTTGTTTCACTTGCTTCTGAATTCCAAATCATAAAAAGAGATATTCCCATCAAGGCGTAAAGGATTGTCCATACAGGACCGAATACAGAATTTGGTGGATTGAAACTCGGTTTAGTGAGCAGGATAAACCAATCACCCGTTACTTCGCGAGCTGTGATAAAACCTGACAACCCTCCAACAGCAAGAGGAAGAGCAAGACAAACAATGAGTTGAAAAATGTTTTTTAGTTTCATATCGTACTGCAAAGATGCAAGGATTGTTTCGTGCGTTGCAATTTTCGCTAACATTTTTTTACAAGTCTCTCCGTGTTTTGCTTTTTATTCGGCACGATATTGATTACAGAAAAGCAAATCACAGTTATGAAAACGATTTACTCCTCGCTACTTTTCTTCTTTCTCCTGCTCATTTTTCAAAGCACTGAGGCGCAACTTAAATGTAAAACCACCAAAGACGCTTCGGGTGAAACAACGACCTGTTACCATGCAAACGGCAAAAAAGCTACGGTGATTTTTAAAGATGCCAAAGAGTATCGTTGGTACAAATTGAAAATTTATGACAACGCGGGGAATGAAATTTACAGTAAGGAGTATGATGTGAAATGGGGGAGCAGTGGCGTTGATTTAAACTATTACGGCAACGGACAAGTGCAAAGCGCGCGCTACACCATGCAGCCCGATGGTGGCATTCAGCACTACGATGTCAGAACTGTTTTTAAAGAAGACGGGAAATTTGATCATGAAGAGGATAATAGTTTGGGTGATGATGGACGCAGACATCTAACAACGCCATACACGCCAATTCCTCCAGTTAAAACTGAACCTACAAAACCAGAAGTGAAGAAACCGAATGAGTACGCACACACGTTCAAACGCAATTTGACTTTTACATCATCAATAACACGAGCGATGAAATAGTCATTACCTGCAACAACACCCTTACATTTGGTAAGCCGGTTACGAGAACGGCAGATTCAGGAGATACGGTGATGATAGAATCTTACTATGCGCAACCAAGTTCGCCATCACCCTTAAACATTTTTAAAATTTCGTTGAAAGACGACCCAAAAAAGGGTTATCGTTTTCAGATTAAGCACATTGCGGGAAGTCAGGAACGAAAGCAATACGCAGCAGTTTCACTGCGAAGAATCAAGAAATGATTTGGAAATAATCTTTGCAACTTTTCTTGCCCCGCTTTCATTGAAATGGCAATCATCGTAAAATACCGAAGTGTCTTTTGGAAGTTGCGAAGCAAGGTCAATGAATTTTATTTGCGGATGAAAGGAGCAGAAATTTTTCACTCGTTCATTATACAATTGCATGGCTTTGTTTAACGCTTTGGTAGAATAGTAAGCGTGATTTTTCTCCTGCTGAAAATCTCCTACTCCACCCATCCAAAGCAAACTGTTTTCAAATTCATTCATCGAATCTTTATACAAGGTCGCTTGATTGATGAGCACTAGTTTGATTTTTTGTTTTTGGGTTTCATCATAAATCAATTGCAAGTTTCGTTCGTATTCGTCCAATGCCGCAGTTAAGTCGGGAAGCGAATCAATAATTTTTAGCGAGTGCTCACGATTCTCTCTCCAGGTCTTATAAATCTTTCCTTTATAATCCTGAACATTTTCCCATTCTACTTTTTTTGTTTGATGCAAAAACCTTTGTGCTAGTTGAAAGACTTGCATTTTTCTCCACCGCACCGTTTCTTTTTTGTTTGAAAGAAAAATTTGATTCACAAATGAATCTTCAACAGCAGATGAAAATCGAAAATCATTTTCAAAAAGTGAATCCTGACTTAATCGCTTCATCATATCGTTCAACCCGACCATCATAATCACACCATCTATCTTCCCAAGTTGAGGAACGAAATATTTCAGTTGGATAAAATGTTCACGAGTTGTGCACCCGCTTTTACCAATGCTTCCAATTGCGAATTGCGAATTGTTGATTGCGAATTGTTGAAACCATGTTTCCTTATCATCCAGATAAAGACATTCCGTTGTGCTTCCGCCCAAGCACAAATATTTTTGCTTAGAATCGTTTTCGAATTCTTCCCCACGAAAACCTTGTGAGTTGATGGAGAAATTCTTGACTCCGTGAACTCCATAAAAGATACTAGAATCAGGATGAAACGTATGTTGCAGATTTGGTTGCCAGATATACAGTTTTTTATTTTGCGGATAAGCCAAACGCAAAACAATCTCTGCTATAAAAAGAGAAAGCAGCACTGATACTAAAATCAATCCAGCTTTCTGAATGGTGTTTTTGTATTGCATTCGAATTAAAGATTCCCTCGTAGTTCCTGTTCTCTCTCTATTGCTTCAAACAATGCTTTGAAATTTCCTTTCCCGAAACTCTTTGCACCGCAACGTTGAATAATTTCAAAGAAAACAGTTGGTCTGTCTTGTACTGGTTTTGTAAAAAGTTGAAGCAGATAACCTTCGTCATCGCGGTCAACCAGAATATTTAACTCTTTAATCTTGTTCACATCTTCATTTATTTTTCCAACGCGTTGCCAAACTTCTTCGTAATAAACTTCAGGCACATAAAGAAATTCTACCCCACGCGCGCGCAATTCTGTAACGGTGGAAATAATATCATCGGTAGCAATTGCAATGTGTTGCACACCTGCGCTTTTATAAAACTCAATGTATTCTTCAATCTGACTTTTCTTTTTTCCATCAGCAGGTTCGTTGATAGGAAATTTTACAAAACCATTCCCATTAGAAACAACTTTGCTCATCAAAGCCGAATACTCGGTTGAAATATCCTGGTCATCGAAAGTGATAATTAGTTTGAAACCCATTACATCTTCATAAAATTTCACCCACTCATTCATTTTGCCGAGTTCAACATTGCCCACACAGTGGTCAACATGTTTTAATCCAACACTCTTCACCGGCACGTTTGATTTTTTTGGCACAAAGCCCGGAAGAAATGCGCCTTTATAATTTTTGCGCTCTACAAATTTGTGAATGGTTTCTCCGTAAGTTTTAATCGCACTGATAACCACTTCTCCGTTTTCATCTTTGTAAACAGTTGGCTCCATCACTGCCACGGCTCCGCGCTTGGTTGTTTCTGCAAAACTTTTCCGTGCATCATCTACCCAAAGTGCTAAGACTTTTACTCCATCACCATGCAGTAAAACATGTTTCGAAATTCCATGTTCAGGTGAAAGTGCACTGGTCAGCACCAAGCGAATTTTTCCTTGTTGTAAAACATAACTCGCGTGGTCACGCACGCCCGTTTCAGGACCCGCGTAAGCAACGAGTTCATACCCCCATGCACTTTGATAGTAGTATGCAGATTGTTTTGCATTGCCTACATAAAATTCTACGTGGTCGGTACCGTTGAGCGGAAGAAAATCTTCGACTTGTTTTGTTGCTGGCTTTTCTATTGTTTCTGTTTCCATTTTATTTCAATTTACTTTTTTCTTATTTACTCAATCCATGAGCGGTAATAGCTTCCATCCTCTAACTTCAATGCATCTTCTGTAATTGAAAGCGGTTTGAAAGTATCTACCATCACAGCCAGTTCTTTCGTTTCCTCTTTACCAATACTTTTTTCAACAGTTCCGGGATGAGGTCCATGCGGAATTCCAATAGGATGCAGCGTAATCATTCCGCGCTCTACATGCTTGCGGCTCATAAAATCTCCGTCAACGTAATACAAAACTTCATCGCTGTCCACATTGCTGTGATTGTATGGTGCAGGAATCGCCTGCGGATGGTAATCGTACTTACGCGGCACAAACGAGCAAATAACAAAATTGTGCGCCTCGAAAGTTTGATGTACGGGTGGTGGCTGATGAACGCGACCGGTTATTGGTTCGAAATCGTGAATTGAAAATATGTACGGGTAGTGATTGCCATCCCAACCAATAGCATCGAAAGGATGTGAGGCATAATGATATGGATAGAGCAAGCCCTGCTTCTTGATGTAAATCAAAAAATCTCCTTTGCGGTCGGTGGTGGTTAAGTTTTGCGGAGCACGGATATCTCGCTCGCAAAAAGGTGCGTGTTCTAACAACTGACCGAATTCATTTCTATAACGTTTAGGATATTGAATAGGAGAGAAGGACTCTACAATCAGTAAACGATTGTTCTTCGTTGCGAACTCTATTTGATAAGTAGTGCCGCGCGGAATCACGATATAATCGCCATAGCCAAATTTCAATTCTCCGAAAATAGATTTCATTACTCCGTTTCCTTCGTGTACAAAAATTACTTCATCGGCATCGCTGTTTTTGTAGAAGTAGCCCTTCATTGATTTTTGCGGAGCCGCTAAAACAACATGAACATCATTATTCACCAACACAGGAACACGCGATTTCAAAAAGTCTTCAACAGGTTTTACATTGAACCCTTTATAACAACGGTGTTGCATATTTTTTGCTGAAGCAATCTTCGGGCTTACATCAATTGGCTCATCAATCTTCTTTACCAGAGTTGGTGGATGGCAATGATAAATAAGTGAATAAACACTATGGAAACCTTCGGTGGAAACCAATTGCTCGCTATACAATCCACCTTTAGGTTTTTTGAATTGCGTATGACGCTTATGAGGAATCTTTCCGCGTTTTTGATAATGTGGCATAAGATGATTTTATGTTTCATCCCGCGTTTATCGCGGGAGATTTCAGAATTAGGCATCTGAAAAACAGCGTAAACCTAAACGATTTTTTGTGTAGGGAGAAATGATTTTGCTCAACGTAGTTCATGGCATTACTTCAATCCAATTTCCAACAACTTCACCTCTCTGCTCACCTCTCCAAACTCTACCAGTTTTATTTCTTCAAATAAAACTTTGCCATCGCTGCTAATGTAAAGAGGTCTTACGGAAGTAAAAAAATCATTCGAAGTATTCAGCACTTTTTGAGTGATGGATTCGCTGCCATCGGCAGGCAAACGCGTGCATTGCAATTCCATATTGTGTTCGTCATCTGTTTCCCAGTCGGCATTGTGAAACAGAAAAACATCATTGCCTTTGCAAAACGCAGAAGCCGAAAAAGCATAATCCACTTTTGCGCTCAATTGTTTCTTTGGAATAAAATGCTGCGCATTAACTGCAAGATTTTCGTCTATACGAAAAGTGAGCAGATAACCGCGCTCGGAAATATGCGGTTGGGTTTTATCAGGATTGGTAATTGTGTCGTGATATTCTGCAATCAACATAAAGTCTTTTCCCTCAAGTGGAAGGATTTGCTGCGTCTCAAGATTAGAAAACTCTTTTCCCTTTTTGAAAGCATGATACGTTGCTGCCTGAGAAATAAAATTTACATCGGGGGAAATATCGCGCTTGCCTATAACATCAAGAGCAGATGAAAACTTCATGAGTGAAACACCTTTAAAGTTTTGTTTTTTTTCATCAGCAAAAAAATCAGCAACCAATAAAAGTTCTCCGCTGTTTAAAACACTCAGTTGAATATTTCCGGTGAACTGTTCTTTACTCAATGGAGAAGTAAAAGAATATTGAAGCGGCTTTGCAGTTTCCTTTCCAATAGAAAAAAGGTAGAATGTTGTTTGGTTTGCTTTCGCTGTTTTAGAAATGGAGTAAATATCATCGCGCACTTGCGTTGCAATAAAAGCGTGACCATCGTTGCTCACACTTAGTTTCAGAAACTGTAAATACTCTTTCAGTTCTTTAAACTCATAGGTCTTTGAAAAAACTTCTCCTGTTTTATTGTCGGTAATAATCACTTTGTATTTCTGCTGACGGTAAAAGGGTTTCAGCAACACAGCCGTTTTGCTTTTATCGTTGCTCTCCGCTATTTCTATTCCCGATGAAGCAAAAAAATCTTCCTTGTTATCTAAAATAGTTTTCGCTTCGCCATCTGCTGTGAGCGAATCGAGATTGAAATTCTGCTGCATAATCACGGGCAACTCTTTATGTCCTTCTTTGTTATCGAGCATGGTTTTCTCATCCATTCGCATTTCGCACACGGCATAGAACATTGAAATTTTGCCATTGATAATAGCAGAGCGCAGGTAATAGGTTTTCTCTCCAAACGAATTGAAGAGTACAGAAATTTTTCCCGTTTTAAAACCCGAAGCGTATTTGAAAATTTTGAAGCGTGGTGGTTTGTTGAGGTTTCCGGGTTTCTCAAAACCAATTGCATACCACGAACCATTATAACTGCCTAACACTTCCACATTGGGTTGGTCAATCACAGAACTGGTTCGTATATCAAAGCCAGTACAAAACGCAGCCATAGAAAAAGAAAAAAGGAATAGAAGAGAAAGAAGATTTTGCTTCATGCAGAAAGAGGAATTCTATAAACAACAATACGATTCATGTACCACAATTGTTTTTGTATTCAACTTAAACACCTAAACACTTTCGCACCTTCACACATGTCTCACACCACATTCACCTCGGGCATTATCTCAATACCGAATTTTTCTTTCACAGATTTTTGAATTTCAAGCGCGAGGCTCCAGATTTCTTTTCCTGTAGCGTTTCCATAATTCACCAACACTAATGCTTGCGATTTATGCGAACCTGTGTTTCCAACTACTTTTCCTTTCCATCCACATTGTTCAATCAGCCATCCAGCGGGAATTTTAATTGAACCATTTTTTTGCGGATAACTCGGCATTACGGGAAATTTCGAAACTAACTCTTCAAACTTTTCTTTACTGATAGTCGGGTTCTTAAAAAAACTTCCTGCGTTTCCTAACTCTTTCGGGTTCGGCAATTTTGAATTTCTGATTTTTATCACAGCATCACTCACCGCTTTTATCGAAAGCTCGTAAGCGCGCATTTCGCTAAGTGTATTCTTTATGTCTCCGTAATCGGTCTTGAATTTGTAAATGGCTTTAGGCGAAGAAAGTTTGGTCAGTTTAAACGTAACAGAAGCAATAAAGAATTTGCCTTTGTATTTATTTTTGAAAACACTTTCACGATAACCGAATTCACAATCGTTTAAATTGAATTTTACGGTTTCACCACTATCAATATCAATAGCCTCCAGTTCCTGAAACACATCTTTTATTTCCACACCATACGCTCCAATGTTTTGCATAGGAGCGGCACCAACTAAGCCGGGAATGAGAGATAGGTTTTCAATGCCCGCGTAGTTTCGTTCAATGCACCAGAGCACAAACTCATGCCACGCTTCTCCTGCATTTGCCTTTACAATCACTTCTGTATCCGTGTCACTTACCACAGAAATTCCTTTGATGGAATTCTTCACGACTAAACCATTTACACAATTAGTAAAAAGAATATTACTGCCTCCACCAAGAATTAATTTCTCATTTGTCTTATAAATCTCTGTTTGCATTAAGTCAACAAAATCTTGCACAGAATTAACCTCGACAAAATATTGCGCACCAACTTTTAATCCGAAAGTATTTAAATCATCAAGCGGTTTGTTCTCTTCTATTTTCATTTGTTTATTCTGTTCAGTCCTGCTTTTGCCTTTTGGTCTAATCCGTTTTTGTATTCGTGATTTTCAAAACTCATACACAGATTGTAATAATACTTCGCTTTCTCTTTGTCTCCTTTCGCTTCATAAATCTTTCCCGATTCAAAAGCGGAGTTGGCGGCAAAATAACGCGGCAAATCCTTACCGCGTGCAATTGCACTGCTGTAAAGTATCAACGCTGAATCTTTTCTGTCCCATTCATCATAAATTCTTCCGAAGCGGTAGAGATATTCCGTTTGCTCTTCTGGATTGCTGAAAAAGCCTTCCGTTAATTTGCTCATTTCATCTGCGGCTTGCTGATAGTATCCGCCATCAAACAGCAATCGCGCACGCAATAAATTTTTGTTTGGCATCCGATTACTCTCTGCTTCTTTCTTCGCCAGCTTATCGGCATCTACCATACTCGCACCAAGGTTATCGGCCTTGTTGATGAAATGGAAATAATTCACCGTATCGCCTTTCAGCAAATAAGTCCACGCAATTTTTTGAAACGAAGATTTAATGTGGTTCTCTCCTTTATAAGCAGCAATAAATTGTTTGAAATAGGAATCAGCATCTGCATCCAACTTATTGAGCTTTGCTAAGCCCGTGAGATAATTCAGAAAAGGAAAGTCAGCAAATGATTTATCGGTTGGTTTTTCACTTAGAATTTTCAGCGCTTCATCATTATGTTTTCCATACACCCCCATATGCGCGCAAGTGTAAACGCTCATCAGATTATCCTTTTTCGGAAAGCCGTTTTCAACCAACAGTTTCCATGCTTCTTCATTTTGATTTTGCAAATGGAAAAGCAAAAACGCATAGTAGGTTATGGTCTCTTCCTGATAGATGAAATCATTATGCTTTCCATAATCAACCAATTCTTTGAGATAACGAATTCCCTTTTCGACACTTCCTTCCATGCCTAACAAATTCACACCCCATTTATATTTATCAGCCACACTGCCGAGCAGCGCGTACAAAACTCCCAACGACTTTTTGTTTGGTTTAAAATCGGGAAACTTCTTTTGGTTCTCTTCTAAAAGTTTGAACGCTTTTCTGATTTCGAAAATTGCATTCAGATACTCTCCGAATTTTATTTCAATAGCCGCCCATTGAACATTTACTTCAGCTTGTGTGAAGAGATAATAAGGAGAACCATTGTCTCCCGCTGAAAGCAAAACCAACAATACTTCTTTGTCCTTCTTCCGCTGTTCGTAATCTTCGCGCTTATCGCTTGTATACACCGCCAGAAAATCAACATAGTTTTCTAGATAAAGCGGAATCAGATTGTCGGGATTTTTTTTCTCTTCTGCTTTGAGCAAAGCATTTCCTTCTTCGAGTTTTAGTGCAAGAATGGTGTTGTATGTTTTGCGGCAGTTTTCGTTGAAATCGAAAACCTGCGCCTTGCCATGCGAACTATGAATAAGTAATAGAAGAAAAAGAATTTTTCTGAACACCACGGCAAGATAAACTTCGGTTACAGAAAATAAAAAACCCTCTCGATGGAGAGGGTTTTTTATTTTTTAATTGGCGTGCTCGGTATTTTCCCAGTCAACCAAAATGCGACCGCAGTGTTCGCAAGTCAATAAGCGTTTGCGCTGGCGAATTTCCATTTGACGCTGAGGTGGAATTTTTGCGTAGCAACCTCCGCATGAATCGCGCAATACGGCAACAACGGCTAACCCGTTTTTGTAAGCACTGCGAATTCTGTGATAAGATTTCAATAATCTGTCTTCAACTTTCTTAGCTTGTTTATCAGAATCTTTCTGGAGGTCTTTTTCTTCCTTCTCGGTTTCTTCTACAATCCTTTCAAGTTCTTTCTTCTTAGTCTTCAAATGCTTTTCGCGTTCCTTAATATTTTGTTCTGTTGCTGTAACACCTTCTTTCTTAGCATCAATCTTCGCTTCAGCATCTTTTATCTTCTTCTCGCAAAGTTGAATTTCAAGTTTCTGCAATTCAATTTCTTTTGAAAGTGCATCGAATTCACGATTGTTCTTAACGCTGTTTTGTTGTTTTTCGTAACGTGTAATCAATTCTTTCGCCAACGATTTTGCCGTTTTGCGATTCTTGATTTCGTCTTCCAGTTCAGCCAGTTCACCTTCCACGTTTCCGAGGCGGGTGTGCAATCCCGTAATTTCATCTTCCAGGTCGCGCACTTCAATAGGAAGTTCACCTTTCAGAATCTGAATTTTATCAATCTTGGTATCAATTTGCTGAAGACTCCAAAGTTGCTGGAGTTTTTCATCCACCGAAATGTCTTTGCTTGCTGTTTTTGCTGCCATTATTATAAGTATTTAATCGGGTTTGTATTGACTGTTGAAATTCGGGCGGCAATGATAGGAAATTTT
>CANJRM010000077.1 GCA_947476645.1 Bacteroidota bacterium | reverse complement strand
GTTCGACTTGCATGTATTAGGCCTCCCGCTAGCGTTCATCCTGAGCCAGGATCAAACTCTTCGTTGTAAAAGAGTTAAATCCCTTTTCAAATGTATTTCAAAAGAAAAGAAAAATAATAATAATGTGAACTGTTTACCTTTCTAAGTGCTTTCTTGATTTTCATCAAAAACTGATTCTTGAATTTAATATTCTTGAATCAACTATATTTCTACCAATATTTCAAAGAACTTTTTTCGAGACGGCTTACCGAAGTAAACTGTTTTTGAAAGTTGCGATTTTATCTCTTTTCCAGAGCGTAAAACCAAGTTTTAAAGAACGATGTTTTTTAAACGGGGCGCAAATATATCTTTTTCAAGTTCAGAGTACCAAATTTTGTAAAGAAATTTTTTAAATTTCTTTTTTCTCCTCTGAAATTGGGCGATAATTTCTACTGTCTTCGTTTAAGAAGACACTAGTTTTTTTGCCGTGATGTTTAATATAAATATCGCTGTCGCAGCGATGATGGAACGGTCGATGAAACTTTATGTTTCATTCTTAATACCTTTTGTGTTCCGTGTGATTGTTTCGATGGGTCCTGAACGAGTCGGGACGCTTTTGTTTCTTCTACTTCGTTTTCCCCTTTTGCAGTGTAAAGAACGCTTCTTTTTTCGCTAAGGGAGCGCAAATATAAAGGCGGTTTTTGTTTTTGCAAATAATGAGCAAGATATTTTTTGTAGTGTTTGTTGAAATGCAGTGCTGGAGCGGGTTTGGGCTTGTAAAAAAATAATCAGCAAATTTGAGAATTAGCGAATGTGCGAATGAAAATGCAGAAAATTCAGTAATGAGTAAATTTGGAAAGGAGGAAATTTGAGAATGAAATGCAGAAAGCAATTTGTAATTACTGCGGATACAATGAATTCCTGAAGGAAGTTGGTGCATGAGATTAGATAACTGAAGAGGTGTAATGAGGAGGCGGAAAGAAGGAAGATGGAATTGATAAGAGGATTGGAGAAATGGTTTATGGAAATAGAGGAAGTGATTTGATAAAGACAGGGGGTGTGTATGAAAAGGCGGGAACTATTTATGGAAGAGCGGGAATGGTTTATGGAAAGGCAGGAGTTGTTTATGGGAAGTGAGGAACCGTCTATGGGAAGACGGGAACCATATATTGGAAGTGAGGAACCATTTATGGAAAAGCGGGAATGGTTTATAAGTTGTTGCTAATATCATATTATAATTTGCTTGTTAAATATACATTTATGATTTTAATTTATTTGTGTTTGATTTATTTATATTTAATTTTGTATTTTGTATATTCTTTTATGACTTTAGCATAAATCTGTATTTTTACGAATAAATTTATGTTTTATAGTGGTTTTGGCAGTTTTATAGGTGAAAACGGGTGTAAGGGAGGTTATTAGTTCGGGAGGGGAGGTGGTAAGTGGTGGTGAGGTGGTTTTATTTTTCTGCACTTAAATAATAAAAGTGATGGAGCCAGTAAAGAAGTTATTCCGGTGTTCGTATAGTGTGCTTTATGAGGGGTGTGAGCAGGTAGCAATTAACCTGGAGGAGGAGATGGTGGAGATGAATGGGTTTAAGAAGAAGTATAACGCGGCATGGCTGGCGGATTACCGCGCGAAGATTGAGGCTGCGCGGCTGGTGGAGGATGACCGACAGCGAAGTGTGAGGCATCGTTTGTTGCGTATTGAGTTGAAGCAGTTGACGAAGGGGGAGATTACGAGGGCGTTTGGTGATTTGAGGTTGTATATGAAGGAGGCTTATAGTAATGCAGATGAACGAAGGGTTCATTTGAAGGCGGCCGGTTTTAGTAGTTTGCGGGAGGCGTTGAATTTTAACTGGAGGTTGTTGCGCAGGGTGATGCAAATGGCGAGTACGTTTATTGCGGCTAATGAGGAAGCGTTGACTACGGGTGATAATATGCCGGAGGATTTTGGTGAGTTGTTTGAGGGTTTGCGGGAGGCGCTGGATGCGAAGGTTCCGGTGTTTTTGAATGTGCTGGAGAATACAAGCCAAGGGACGCAGCAGAAGCTTATGGTGAGTAACGAGGTGTTTAAGATTGCGAATGGTATTTGCGGGGATGGGCAGCATGTTTTTAGGAGGAGCCCGGCTAAGCAGCGGCAGTTTGTGTGGGATGCGATTTTGAAGTTGATGAAGACACATGGAAATTAGCGAATTAGCGAATGTGAGAATTTGAGAATGAACAACCGGGCGAATTGCGGATTGCGGATTTGAGATTGCGGATTGAACAGCCAATACAATGTACCACAGAGGGCACGGAGGGATGACACGGAGATTCGCAGAGAGCAGCCATCCTCCTCCTCAAGAGGAGGACAAACAGCCAAAAAACAAGAAAAAAGATGTTCATTAGTGAGAGGTAGTTTTAGGTCTTTCATTTAAGTTCTTTTGGCTTGAACCAAAAGAACCAAAAGTTCAAGGCTGTGAGGCCTTGAGCTAAAAGTGAGCATGCGAACCTAAACTGCCCAAACTCCCCCGATAAAGAAAAAGCTACGGTTCGTTCCTCACCTTGTTTTTCTAATCGGGGTCAGACAGTGTGCAGTTTTTAACGGTTCTTATGCTCACTTTTTACGCTCAATTCCTCAAGGCCGAGGGAAATACAGGAATTGTGGGATTGAAGGATAACAACCCCAAAAATTATTTTTCTTCTTTTCAATTAAGCACTTACTTTTACCCTACCTGCCTAAGGTAGGTTCACATTCATTCACCATGAAGAAACACCTACTCCGCCTTGGTCTTTTCATAATCATTTATCAAGCATCTATAACCAATGCAAAGGCGCAGTGGGTGAGTATACCGGATGCAAATTTTGGAACTTGGTTGAATTTTTACGGGTATAGCCAATGTTTACAAGGTAACAGCATGGTAGGATGGCAATTGGATACAACCTGCAATACAGTAATAAATACAACGGGCTTATATTGTGTTCAGCAAGGTATTCAGGATTTAACAGGGATAGAGTATTTTGACAATTTAGATACGTTACGGTGTAATGGCAATCAGCTCAGTACTTTACCTGTATTACCAATTGGTTTAAAAAAACTTGATTTCGGTTCCAACTACTTTACCACTCTGCCTACTTTACCTAATGGGTTAAAGTATCTTGAATGTTTCGATAACTACCTTACTACATTATCTAACTTGCCCACTGGATTAATCTCTCTTAGCTGTGGTAATAATCCCCTTATCACCTTACCTACTTTGCCTGACAGCTTAACTTATTTGGAGTGTTATAATACTCAACTTATTGTAATGCCCTCTTTGCCGCATGGGTTAATTGAACTTGAATGCGGCCACAACCATCTCGGCACTTTGGACACGTTGCCTGTCAGTTTAAAACAATTTTATTGCAGTGGTAATCAAATTACGTATTTACCTGTTTTGCCTGCCAGTTTAAGTTTCTTTGATTGCAGTAACAATCTGCTGACAGCCTTACCCGACTTGCCGAATGATTTGACAAGCCTTTCCTGTAATGATAATTTACTCACGACTTTACCGGTTTTGCCTGATTATTTGTCAGTACTGCATTGCGAAAACAATCCAAATCTTACTTGTCTTCCTCAATTGAAAAAGGTAGTTTATTTTTATTTCACTAATACGGCTATTACCTGTTTGCCAAATTATCCGCAATTGAATAATACCAGCATCCCCATGTTAAGCAGTGTGGCTTTATGCGATGTTTTTAACCAGAATAATTGCCTCTTTTATTACAACATCAGTGGTAAAGTATATATAGATAACAACGCTAGCTGCGATTATGATATCGGGGATAATGTCTTTACTGGAGCAAAAGTTCAGATTTATCAAAACAGCATATTACTACAACAAGAGTATAGCACGAACTTTGGCATGTATACTTTTGACACAGATTTGGGTGATTACAGCTTTACTGTAGATACCTCATTGCTCCCTTTCTATTTAGCTTGTCCGGACACTGGATATCATACTTCTAATATCACCGTTACAGATTCAGTGGACACCGATAAAGATTTTGGTTTCCGATGTAAGCCAGGATTTGATTTAGTGGCACATAGTATTTCGTCAGGCTTTTTTACACCAACTCATCCAACAGAAGTAAATATAGGAGCTGGAGATTTATCTAATTTCTACGGAGTTCATTGCGCTATCGGTCTTATAGGTAGTGTTCAATTAGTTATGAGCGGTCCTGTACATTTTATTTCCCCGGCTATTGGGGCAAGTGCTCCATCAAATGTCTCTGGCGATACAGTTACATGGAACATTACTGATTTCGGAGCGGTAAATTTCTTTACTGATTTCAATATTATGCTACAAGCAGATTCTAATGCCCAAGGCCACACACTTGTTTGTTTTTCTCTCGTTGTGAATCCGTTTTCGGGAGATAATAACATCACAAATAATGCACTTGATTATTGCACTGAGGTAAGAACTTCTTGGGACCCCAACGAAAAAGAAGTGTACCCCGCAGGCAATATTGATACTGCACAAAAGTGGTTGACTTACACTATTCATTTTCAAAACACCGGCACTGCCGAGGCGCAGCATATTTATGTAACCGATACTTTGAATAGTAATGTTGACCCCGCCAGTTTTCAATTGCTTGCTTACAGCCACCAACCTATGGTGCAGATAAAAGAGAACGCAGTGCGTTTTAATTTTCCAAACATTAATTTGCCAGATAGCAATACGAACGAAGCGGCAAGTCATGGTTATGTGCAATACAAGGTGAAGTTGAAAGATAATTTGCCCGTAGGCACACCTATCTTCAATACCGCGTTTATTTATTTTGATTTTAATGCGCCTGTTGTAACTAATACTACGAGCAATACGATTGCTTTAAGCACAGGGCTAAGAGCTGTGAGCCAAGAGCCGTTAGCTTTTAGAGTTTATCCCAACCCTGCGAATGAGTCGGTTACTATTTCGGTTGATGAAAATATGATTGGGAGCAAGCTGTCAATAACAGATATAACAGGAAGGAGAATTTTAATATCGAATATTGAACATCGAATATCGAATGTAGAAGTGAGGGAACTGGCGAGCGGTGTTTATTTTGTTACCCTGGAAAATGAAAGGGAAAGGGTGACGAAGAAATTGGTGATAGAACGTTAGTAACTCTACTTCATCTCCTTTAAACTGATAGGAGTAACACCCACTTTCTTGCAAACAGCCGCTGCGCCTTTATTGGCGAACTGTGCAATTTCTTTGAGTGAATATTTTTGCGCGTAAGCAAGCGTAGCAATACTGATAGCGGTATCTCCCGCGCCTGAAACATCAGCAGCTTTAATTGATTTGGCAGGAACTATAAACGATTGGCCTTCGCGGGTGAAACAGAAAATGCCATTACTGCCGAGAGTAACCATTAAGTTTTTAAAACGGTTCTTTCTTCTTAATTCTTCAGCACCGCTGCGTAAGCTTTCAAGACTCTTGGAATTAATTCGATAACCAATAGCTTCTGAAAACTCACGAAGATTTGGTTTGAATAAATCAATTGCCTGATAGTCGAAGAAGTTGCGCTCCTTGGGGTCAACGGCTACAGGTATTCCGCTTTTGGTGGCGAGTAATAAAATCTGTTTGATGAAATATTTAGTGAGTACACCCTTGTTGTAGTCCTGAATGATGATGATATCGGGTTTATCGTTCAACAGAATTTTTCTGAATTCTTTAATCAGCAAAGTTTCCTGCGCTTCGTTTACATCATCTACTTCTTCTTCATCAAAACGAACTACTTGTTTGTCTTCATCAAAAATGCGGGTCTTTAAAGTGGTTACACGGTTTTTGTTTTGCAATACGTGATTCGTCTTTACTCCGTTTTCGCGAAGCATTTTAATCAGCGAATTTCCGGTAGCATCTCTGCCCACCATCGAAAGCAAAATTGGTTTTGCCCCGAGTTCAGAAATATTCAACGCCACATTTGCCGCACCACCGGGTCGCGATTCTTTGCTCAATATTTCCACCACGGGCACCGGTGCTTCGGGCGAAATGCGGTTCACTTCTCCGAATAAATAAAAGTCAACCATTACATCGCCTATGATGAGGACGCTGAGGTTGGAGAAGTTTAGTTTAGCGGGCATTGAATAATTTGATGATGTGAGGATTTGATAATTTGATGATGAAGATTAGTTCAGTTTTGAAAACCCTTCCTTAATTCTCTTACACGCCTCCACCAATTTCTCTTCGCTTGTTGCATAGCTCATGCGCAAACAGTTTTTATCGCCAAAGCTTTCTCCGCTTACTAATGCAATCTTGCCTTCTGCCAATAAGTAAAGAGAAATATCTTCCGGAGTGTTCAACGCTTTGCCTTCAAATGTTTTTCCGAAATAAGAACTTACATCAAAGAAGAAATAAAACGCACCATCGGGTAAATTCACTTTCAAGCCCGGAATTTCTTTCAGCAAACCGTAAACCAGGTCTCTGCGTTTTTTAAATTCTTTCACCATGTCGAAACTCGGAGTCATATCGCCAAGCAAAGCGGCTTCGCCTGCTTTCTGCGTAATAGAGCAAGGAGCAGAAGTAAACTGTCCCTGCATTTTATCGCATGCTTTTGCAATGAAAAGCGGTGCACCGATGTAACCTAGTCTCCAGCCCGTCATGGCAAATGCTTTGCTGAAACCGTTTACGGTAATCACCTGTTCTTTTATTTCGCTGAACTCGGCTAAGCTCGTATGCTTCTGCCCGGTGAAATTGATGTACTCATAAATTTCATCGCACAGCACAAAAAGATTAGGATGCTTTTTCACCACAGCCGCAATCGCTTTTAGTTCATCATGCGAAAACACGGAGCCCGTAGGATTGCATGGCGATGAAAAAATCATCAGCTTGGTTTTAGGCGTAATGTATTGCTCGAGCAAATCGGCTGTAACTTTAAAATTAGAATCAATCGTAGTTGGAATTTCAACACACTTGCCTTCGGCAAGTTCGGCAATGGCGGCATAGCTAACCCAGTAAGGCGCGGGCAATAAAACTTCATCGCCAGGGTTTATTAAACTCAATACCACATTGGCAATAGATTGCTTGGCTCCGGTAGAAACCACAATCTGCTCTACGGTATAATCGAGATTATTATCGCGCTTAAATTTTTGCACAATAGCTTTGCGCAACTCGGGATAGCCCGGCACAGGTGTGTATTTTGTATAGCCCTTGTCAATGGCAAGCTTGGCTGCATCTTTAATGTATTGAGGCGTATCAAAATCGGGTTCGCCCAAACTCAAATCAATTACATCGTGACCCTGCGCTTTTAATTCGCGGCTCATTTTGCTCATTTTGATAGTGGCAGATTCCTGCATTTGGTTGATGCGGTCAGAGAGTTGGTTCATAGTTGCTGTAGCTTGTGACATGGTGAAAAAGTTTGGTTACGTTCTTCTTTCATATTCAGAACGTGCGCGAAAATAATCTTGCGCAGAAATTGCGCGGCAATTATTTTGGTAAGTAATTAACAGCGGGGGAAGAATTTTCAACGGGAAGTAGGGTTAAAGGCAAAGGAAGTTGCCCCGAATCGCAAACAACTAACTTTTCTATCTTCACGCCCTCAAAAAAACAAGCATGAGCAAACGAATAGTAGTAATAGACGGAGCGCGCACTCCCTTCCTGCGCTCGGGCACCGATTATATGGATTTAATGAGCTACCAGCTCGGGCAGTTTGCCATCAAAGGCCTGCTCAACAAAACCGGCATTGACCCTAAACAGGTGGGCTATGTGGTTATGGGCACCGTTATTACCAATGTAAAAACCAGCAACGTGGCGCGCGAAGCGGCCCTCACAGCGGGCATACCGAACACATCTCCTTGCCATACCGTGACGATGGCTTGCATCAGCGCCAACCAGGCGATTGTAAGCGCTATGCACATTCTGCAAAATGGCGATGCCGATGTGGTGATAGCCGGAGGAACCGATTGCGCGAGTGATGCGCCTATTTTGTTCAACCGCCCTATGCGCAAGAAATTATTCAAAGCGCAAAAACTCAAAGGCCTTGCTGATTCATTGAAATTTGTTTCTACACTTCGCCTGGCCGACTTTAAACCCGAAGCTCCCGCTATTGCCGAATTCCTCACGAACAAAACGATGGGATTGGACTGCGATATTCTTGCGGCACGCTATGGGGTAACAAGACAAGAGCAGGATGAGTTTGCGGTACGCTCGCATCAACTCGCTGCCAAGGCAGATGCCGATGGAACACTTGCACATGAAATTGCACCGGTGGAATCAGCACCTAAGTTCAAGCGCATTTCAAAAGATAACGGCTTCCGTGCCGATACCAAGATGGAAAAGATTTCGAAACTGAAACCTGCATTTGTAAAAGAAGGCGGAACGATTACTGCCGCCAACGCTTCCTTCTTAACCGATGGCGCAGCTGTGGTATTGCTGATGACAGAAGACAAAGCGAAGGAATTAGGATTGAAACCAAAAGCATATTTGCATTCCTACACTTTCAGCGGTTGCGATTTGAATGAAGAATTGTTGTTAGGACCAACTTACGCTATGTCGAAGCTCTTGACTAAAACAGGAATGAACATCAGCGATATCGATGTGTTCGAATTCCACGAAGCATTTGCCGGGCAAATAATGGCGAACCTCAAGTGCATGGCAAGCGATGAATTTGCAAAAACAAAATTAGGAAGAGATAAAGCAGTAGGTATTGTTCCAATGGAGAAACTTAACCTGTGGGGTGGAAGTTTATCACTCGGACATCCGTTTGGTGCTACCGGTGCAAGATTAGTTACCACCGCAGCCAACCGATTGATTAAAGAGAACGGCAAATATGCCTTGCTCTCGGCTTGTGCCGCAGGCGCGCATGGACATGCAATGATATTAGAGAGGTATAATGGATAGTAGTAAATAGCGAGTAGCGAGTGGCTAGTGGTAACAGCCGTATATTGCATTTACCACTAGCTACTCGCCATTCACCACTAACTTTAAACAATGGTTTATTTAACCCGCAGAGAACATTTCAACGGAGCACATCGCCTCTTTAATCCAAGCTGGACAGAAGAGCACAACGATGAAGTATTCGGCAAGTGCGCCAATAAGAACTGGCACGGCCACAACTTCGATGTGTTTGTTACAGTGAAAGGAGAACCGAATCCGGATACAGGATTCATAATGAACGCGCATGAACTCGCGAAGATTATGAAGCGCGAAATTGTTGAACGCTTAGACCATAAAAATTTCAATATGGATGTGCCGGAGTTGAAAGGCGTTCTTCCAAGCACAGAGAATGTAGTGAAACAAATTTGGAAATGGATGGAGCCGCATATAAAAGAATGTAAGCTGCATTGTATTAAATTGGTAGAGACAGAGAATATTTACGTAGAGTATTTTGGCGAATAAATTTTTAAGTTGAGCGAACAATTAGAAATGGTTACTGTTTCTATTCCCTAAATTCAACAAATGAAAAAATATCAAAAAGTAGAACAGTTTAGTCCCGACTCCATTGAGCTGGTAAAGAAGAGTTATCACGATATGCTCGTGGCACTTGGTGAAGATGTAAACCGCAATGGCTTGGAAAAAACCCCTGAGCGCGCGGCAAAGGCCATGCACTTTCTTACCCAGGGCTATCAGATGGATGCGATTGAAATATTAAGAGGAGCATTGTTTGATGAAAAGCATAATCAAATGGTGATTGTAAAAGACATTGAATTGTTTTCGCTTTGCGAACATCACATGTTGCCGTTTTATGGTCGCGCGCACATTGCTTACATACCAAACGGAAAGATTGTTGGCTTAAGTAAACTTGCAAGAGTTGTTGATGTGTATTCCCGCAGGCTTCAGGTGCAGGAGCGTTTAACCATTCAGGTTCGCGATGCTTTACAGGAAGCGTTGAATCCTCTTGGTGTAGCTGTTGTTATCGAAGCCAAACACTTATGCATGATGATGCGCGGAGTATCGAAACAAAATTCAGTTACCACTACTTCTGCCTTCACAGGTGAGTTTGAAAAACAACCTACAAGAAGTGAGTTTATAAATTTAATTTCCGCCAAACTGAGTTAAACAGAAGGAATGAAAGCGTATGTATTCCCGGGGCAAGGCTCCCAATACACAGGAATGGGAAAAGATTTGTTCGAGCAGTCAGAAACAGCTCGACAAATGTTTCATCGTGCTAACGAAATACTCGGTTTCGATATTTCAAAAATAATGTTCGAAGGAACCGATGAAGAACTGAAACAAACTAAAGTTACTCAACCCGCAGTTTTCCTTCACTCTGTTATATCTTTTGCATTACAGGAAAACGTTAGACCTGATATGGTAGCGGGTCATTCACTCGGAGAGTTCTCCGCATTAGTTGCCAATCAAACATTGAACTTTGAAGATGCATTGAAATTAGTTTCTGTCCGTGCGCTGGCAATGCAGAAGGCATGTGAGTTAGTTCCAAGCACAATGGCCGCTGTTCTCAATTACGAAAGCGAAGCGCAGATAGAAGCAATATGCGCAGAGATAAAAGATGAAGTAGTTGTTGCCGCAAATTACAATGCGCCTGGTCAATTGGTTATTTCTGGAAGTGTAAAGGGTATTGACGAAGCCATGGAAAAGATAAAAGCAGCGGGCATTCGCAAGGTTATCAAGTTACCTGTTGGTGGTGCGTTCCACTCTCCGTTAATGGAACCGGCACGTAAAGAATTAGCAGAAGCTATCTATCAAACCAAATTCAACACACCTGTTTGCGCGGTGTATCAAAATGTTTCTGCTAAAGCCGAAACAAACCCCGATGTGATAAAAGAAAACTTAATCGCACAACTTACCTCGCCCGTTCGTTGGACACAATCAGTAAAGCAAATGGCTACCGATGGTGCTACCGAGTTTATAGAAGTTGGTCCGGGAGTTGTGTTGCAAGGCCTGGTGAAAAAGATTCTTGCCTAAGCATTTCTAAAAAAAATACAACAAAGTCCCAATTTCCGTTTTTTCTTACTCATTGGCTTTGTATTTGTTAAACCGTTTCTACATTTGTCACAATTAAAAAACAAAACAATTATGAAAAAAGCAATCTTAACCCTCGCAATGGCAGTAATTGCTGCAACTTTTGTTTCTGCACAAGAACCACAAATTCCGGACTTTAAAATGAGCCCGCAATTGATTAAAGCTGACGGCTCTTTGTCTAAGCTTGAAAAACCAACTATTGAAGTAAAATCAAAAACAAAAGGATTTAGCTATGGCGCAAGCGTAGTTACCTTCCTTAACATCTTAGGCGGACATTCTCCAATTAAGCTTGACGCTAAAGATGCTCAGTTCATCATCAAATTAAATGATGCAGAAACAGATCCAGAAGGAATCCTTTATATCACTAAGGTTATTGTTTCTAAAGATACCCGCGAATTAGAATTAGCTCAATCTGCTGCTGCAGGAGCTATGATGTTTGGTGGCGGAAAAGGTAAATCAGTTCAGAGAGATGACGTGAAATGCGATTTCACAAAAATTGCTCCGGGCGTTTACAAATTCGTTCCATCTACTCCGCTTACACCTGGCACTGAATATGGTATTGTATTACCGGGCAACGTAGCATTCTGTTTTTCTACAACAGGCGATGCTAAAGGCAAAAAATAAGCTTAGCTCTTCCAAATAAAAAAAGCCGAATCGGGAACCCGATTCGGCTTTTTTTATTTAATGCCTTTTGAAACTATCTCTTCTTTTTAAGGTTGTAATACATCTGTGTAACTCCGGTTGAAACGTTATAACTGTATTCCAAACCGCCAACAACTTCCCATCCTTCATTCTGCATTTTATTTACGCGCTTAATAATCGGGTTCATACTAATACCCCAAACCTTGCCTTGCAATTCATCCTTTTCTACATCCTGTGTTTCAAACTTGTCTCCGTTAATAGAGAACACAATATGCGGCTTAGGAGTATCATACTGATAACTCACTACGGCTAAGTCATACTTATCCTGCGCCTTGATAGAACTCATTCCGGCAATTAAGATTGCCCCGGTAACTACGAACGATTTTAATTTCATGTTTATTGGTTTTGATTTTAGTTAGCTACTGATTTAAAACTGCTTATTCGTCTTCTTTATTTTTACATCGGCTGATGTAAAACAACTTTTACGGGTACCTTTCAAAATAAGTGCACCACGACCGTTAAGGTTTTGAGCAGCTGTCATATAAAGGTAACAATCGTTCAATTTTACTACAGTTCCGTCCACTGCTTTCACGTCATAAATGTCAACTCTTAATTCTCTGTTTTTTGAAGCAGTAATGGTTGCGTGAACAGGACTGCCTTTAGATATAACAACCACATCACCCACTTTCACATCTGCCGATACAATAAACGGAGCGGCTTCACCCATTTTATTTTTGCCTTCTTTTAAGTCCTGAGTTGACTCCATTGGAACCTGCGTTTTTTCAGTAATAGTAATTTCGTCCTGTGCAAAACTAAAGAGAGCCGATACTGCGAAAATGAAGGTGAAGATTGATTTCATAATTGGTTTTTGTTTTTCTGTTATTGTGAAACCAAAAATATTAAAAAGAGTGAATGCTGTATGAACTTAGCTACTTAAAAAATCAGAAAACCTGTTCCCTCAGTAATTTTATCACCTTTGTAAAATATTCTTTTTGACAGTGCGTCTTACTCTTATACCCTGAAAAAAAGAAGTATGGTAACTACCTTAAGCATTTCAATGGCCGACATTCAGAATGATTCAATTCGCGAAGCTGTAAACAAGGAGAGCAGACGATTGCTAGAGTTTATTCGCAAGCGTGTTCCTACACAGGAAGATGCGGAAGATGTTCTGCAGGATGTATTTTATGAATTGGTAAACACTTATCGGTTGATGAAACCCGTGGAGCAATTAGCTTCATGGATGTTTACTGTGGCGCGCAATAAAATTACTGACCGCTACCGCAAAAAGAAACCGACTTTGCTTGAAGACCACTTTGCTGTACGTGCAGGGGATGATGGCGACCGTTTAGATATTTCAGATTTTCTGCCGTCAAACACCAACTCGCCAGATACAGACATGATGCGCGAAGCGATTATGACGAGTCTCGTGAATGCCTTAGACGAATTACCAAAAGAGCAGCGCGATGTATTTGTGATGCACGAAGTAGAAGACAAAAGCTTTCAGGAAATTTCGGAAATAACCGGAGCGAATGTGAATACACTTTTATCGCGAAAAAGATATGCGGTGTTGTTTCTGCGCGAACGATTACAGAATTTATATGACGACTTGTTGACGAGCTAAACTTTGAACCTGTGAAGCATTCATCATCGTTATAAATTGGACTTATTAAAAACACTAAAACATTATTTATGAAATGGATTTTACGCGGACTCGGAATTTGTGCAGTCGTTGTATTGGCTTTCTTTTTATTTGGCTATGTAACCATGTATTTGTGGAACTGGCTAATCGTTTACCTGTTTCATCTTCCTGCTATTGATTTTAAAATGGCAATCGGGTTAGTAGTGCTTTCCAAACTTTTATTCGGTGGAATAAAAATGAACCACAGCGGTGGTGGTGGCTGGGGCAAACGCAAAATGTGGAAAGCAAAATGGGAAAGCATGAGCGAAGAAGACCGCAACAAATTTCAAAGCGAATTTGCTGAGCGTTGCAAAATGAAATGGGGCAAGAAAATGGATTGTTGAAATAACGGATGATTGAATAAAACACAAGAGGCATTCTTCTTTCGAAGAATGCCTCTTGTGTTTTTAATATTGCTGCTACTGATTATCTCTTCTCCACCTTCATCACCATCCCGTGCTTCGGGCGTAACGTAATCAAAGGCTCGGGTTCTACCGGGAAACCTTCTTTTAAACGGAACTTGTATTTGCGATACATCAGTATCAGAATAATCTGCATTTCCATAATCGCAAAATTGTTTCCTATGCAAAGACGCGGACCTCCGCCAAATGGGAAATACACATAACGGTCAATATTGTTTTTCAGTTCCGGTGCAAAACGCTCTGGTTTAAACTTCAATGGTTCCTCCCAATATTTTTCACTGTGGTGGAAATACCAAATTGGCATTAACACGTTTGTGAGTTTCTTAATCCTGTAACCACCAATTTCATCTTCTTCAGTATTTCTTCTGCCCACAATCCATGCCGGTGGAAACAAACGCATACTCTCATCAATCACCTGTCGCACATATTGAAACCAGAGAACATTTTGGAAATTGAGTTCAACTCCTGCATCTAACTTCTCGTCAATTTCCTTAATCATCTTTGCTTCAGCTTCGGGGTTCTGCGAGAGCAAATAAAGCGTCCATGCCATAGCGTTAGCAGTAGTTTCATTACCTGCAATAAAAATGGTCATTACCTCATCGCGAAGTTGTTTGTTATCCATCGCTTCGCCCGTTTCTTCATCACGTGCATCCAACAACATCGAGAGCAAATCGCTCTTCGAAATACCTTCCTTTCGTCTCTTATCAATAATGTCGAAAATGATTTTGTCGAGAATTTTTATTGCCTTGCGCTCCTTCACATTTGCTGGCGTTGGAAACAGCGGTGGAAAGCGAATAGGTGCATTCAACTTATCTGTGGCATACTGATTCAACAAAGTAATCTGACGGCTTATTAAATCAGCTTTATCCTCCACGCCATTACTAAAAATAGCTTCCGAAATAATTTCCAACGTAAGGTTGGTCATTTGCGGTGCCACATCATAATACTCTCCGCTCTCTGCTTTCGACTTCATGCTATCTACCTCATTCTGCGCCCGTCTTACCATCATCGCGGTAAGGTCAGCCAGTTTCTGCTTATGAAAAGCAGGTTGTGCTAATCTGCGTTGCTTCTTCCAAAATTCTCCTTCGCTTGTGAGTAATCCGTTACCCAATAAAAGTTTGAGCATATCATAAGCCAAACTCTTTTGGTAGTTCTTGTTATTGTCAACCAAAACATATTTAGCGTATTCAGGTTTGGCAGCTATTACCAACCGTGTGAGTGGCAACGACAAAGAAAAAATCTCTCCATACTTTGCAATTAAATCGGGCATTACCATATGCGCATTCTCGCGCAGCAAATAGCCACTACCAAACAGCCAATGCTTTTCTTTAGGAAATGGCGGTACAGTTTTTTTTGCTTCTAAAGTTTCCATACAATTTATGTTTTCGTTTTCTGCGAGGCAAAGATGCTTATAAATCTTTCAAGAGAGTTATCTTAAGCACAGAAATAAAAAAACCCATTCATTCCTGAATGGGTTTTCATTTGTATTTTTTGGCTTATTCTTCAGCCGGCTGCTCTTCTGTGGTTTTCTTAGCAGTAACTTTTTTAGTGGTTCCTGCTCTTCTTGTTTTCTTCTTCGGCTCTGCAGTTTTACCGGCATTTTTATTTTGAGTATAGAGGTCGTTGAAATCTACCAACTCAATCATTGCCATTTCAGCAGAATCACCAGCACGGAAACCAGTCTTGATAACGCGTGTGTAACCACCCGGGCGGTTACCTACTTTGCCACCTACTGTTCCAAACAATTCAGTGATACTTTCTTTATCGCGAAGTAAACTGAACACCAATCTGCGATTGTGTGTAGTGTTTTCTTTGCTGCGAGAAATAATCGGCTCAACATAACCTCTCAAAGCTTTCGCCTTAGCAAGGGTAGTGAAGATTCTCTTGTGCTGAATCAATGAAATAGCTAAGTTCATCATCAACGCGTGACGATGTGCTGTCTTTCTGCCTAAGTTATTTACCTTATCTCCGTGTCTCATTGCTTTATATTTTTAATACTAATTACTTCTACTATTTATTGCTCGTCTAATTTGAACTTAGCTAAGTCCATTCCAAAGCCCAATCCTTTTTCAATCAACAAGGCTTCAATTTCAACCAATGATTTCTTACCGAAGTTGCGGAATTTCAAAAGGTCGTTAGTATTGAACTGAACCAACATTTCCAACGAATCAATTTTTGCTGCCTTCAAACAGTTGAATGCACGAACCGAAAGGTCTAAATCTTCCAATGGCGTTTTCAAAAGTTTGCGCATGTGCAATACGTGCTCGTCAACCATTTCGGTTTCGCCTGATGAAGGAGTATCGAAAGAAATATGCTCATCTGTAATCAACATCAAATGCTGAATCAAAATGCGTGATGCATCTTTCACCGCTTCTTCCGGATGAATAGTTCCATCGGTAGAAACTTCCAATACTAATTTTTCGAAGTCAACGCGTTGTTCAACACGGAAAGGCTCAACAGAATATTTTACGTTCTTGATGGGCGTGTAGATAGCATCAATTGGAATGTAACCGATTGCATGTTCTTTTGAATTTTCATCAGCAGCTACGTATCCGCGGCCTTTGCTGATAGTCAATTCAATTTCCAAATTCACATTACCTTCCATATTGCACAAAACCAATTCAGGATTCATTACCTGATAAACGTTGGTATGCTTTTCAATATGCTCAGCCTTAAACTGCTGTTGATTCTTCAATGCTATGTAAATTTTGTCAGCAGCTGTTTCATCATCCATCACCTTCTTCAAACGAACTTGCTTAAGGTTAAGCACTAATTCAGTTACATCTTCCAACACCCCTTTGATGGTAGAAAACTCATGGTCAACTCCCGAAATTTTAATACCGCTGATGGCATAACCTTCAAGCGATGAAAGAAGTACTCTGCGAAGTGCATTACCTACAGTTACTCCAAAGCCTGGTTCGAGGGGTTTAAATTCAAAAGTGCCTTCGAAATCAGTTGCTTTTTGAAGAGTAATCTTATCGGGTTTTTGAAAAGTAAGCATGTAT
>CANJRM010000076.1 GCA_947476645.1 Bacteroidota bacterium | reverse complement strand
CCATGCGACCATTTGTTATATAGCTCAGGATTGGTACTCATAAATTTTTCCTTTGCAAGTTGGTATAGGTCAGCATCTTTATTGACATCTCCTGTTATCTCGTAAGTAAAGAAACCGTTATCGGCAATCTTTTTCCCTTTTACGGAAGTAAATTTAACGGTAGTTGCATGTGCAGCAGCAGAAGTTACATTGCCGGCAGCTTCACTCTTTACATTTTGACCGGGGTTAACCGAAGCAGAAGAGGAAACAGTTTGTGCATTTAAATTAAAAAGCAAAAGGACAAAAAAAAGAGTGAGCGAAAATGAATGCGATTTTGCTAATTGCTTTGTTGATGGTGTAGTAAAAATTTTTTTCATAATGCTGTGTGGTTAGGGTTATAAAAAAGAGTATTGAAGAATATGGAAGAATTTTCTGTGGCCTCTTTGGTAAGGGGGCGTGGAGATAGTTGAGCGGCAATTGTATAATTACCTCGAAGCGTAGAGCAATGATCCATAGCAATGATTTTATAGTTTATAGAAAAATCAAAAATGCAATGAATAATCAACAGTAAACTGCAACAGGGTTGCTTCTTTCTTCCACTTAACCATCAACAAAAACCTGTTTACCGCTGTCCGGACATCTGTTATAATCATTCCCTTTTATAACTGACACAAAACAGAATTTCTTCTGTGGTGCTTAGGGTAAAATGTCATAACAGTGTGTCATGAAAAAGCATTAATATCTTTCTCTTCGCCAAATATAAGGCCAGCTTAACCAAAAGTCAAGAAAATTGGGATATATATTTTGAAACCTTTCCAAATACAGCTTAAACAAAAAAGCCTCCCAAGTACTCAGGAGGCTTTTTTTTATTTCTTCTTTTTCTCCTTCTTGTTTTTCTTTCTGAACAACTCGCCTGGCTTATCGAACTCCTGACGGTAAGCGAGGCCTATACCTGTGCGATTAGTGTTGCGGGAGTTGAAGTAGTCGTAGTTTGTGCGGTTGAATGCCTTGGCGCTCCAGGTGCCATCGGGGGTAAGGGCGTATTGAATTTGGAAATCGCCTGTAGGAATAACGGTGCTTTTGGAATTGGCAATGCCTCCATCAACAGTTGTTGAGTTACCAAAATCAAGATTTCCGCCAGCATTGATAGTTAGGCGGTTATTTAGCAAACGCTGCTGAAGAGCCAGTTGTAGTTCTCTGCGGGTGTCGAGTGTTTGTTGTGTGGGTAAGGCATTAGTTACGGATTGGTCATACTGACGGTAACCAAGATTTATGTCTAGGTTTTGCAAAGCATTGTTGCCTGTGTATTCAAATAGGTTGCTCATGTAATTTGAAATTTGAGAGGAGAGAAATTCGCTCACGGTGTTGGCTGCAGTTCCGCCTGCGTAGTTTCCTTTGCTTACTAAATCGGTAGCACTGGCAGTAGGCGGGAGAAAACGATTCATGAGCAGCAAACCGAAGGCCTGTTTGTTTAATTCCGATTCGTTGGTTTTGAGCAAAGCAAGTTTTTGGTCAACATAAGTTTTAATGGTAGGGTCAACATCAATGGTTTTAATATCGAACGACACGTTTGGTTTTTCGAGAATGCCTGTAAGGTTTAGCCAAAGCTGAACAGGAACGCGGCTGCGCGCAGCTATTGATTGTTGTGATGTATTAGTAGTGCTGCCCGTTGTTGAAGTGTTTTGTGCATCGAGCTGGTCTTGTATTAAATCGCTTACCGAGCTTCGTAATTCATAAACGGCATTTACATTTAAACTTGCCTTGGTTACTTCTCCCGTAAAATTGATAGTGCTTCCGCGGCTTATTTCAAAACGTTTGTTGATGATGTTTTGCAGTGTGAACAAATAGTTTCCGCGTTCAATTTCGTAATTGCCGCGCATAGTAGTTGTGCTGTTACGAGGAATATGAATTTCTAAATCGCCTCTGCCATAAGTAGTGAGCACATCGCCCGCCACAGGGTCGAGCACAATATCCATTCGGGCATCGGGAGTTGCAGTAAGGTTGAGCATAAAATCAACTCCGCTTAATTTTAATTGTGGAGCGGCAATAAAGACTACCGGTTTTTTTTCATCGGTATGAATGAAGCGGTAAAAACCATATCGGTTTATTTCGTACGAATTATTGATAGGAAGTTTGCAATAAGTGCCCGCACTGGTTACGGCAGTAGCGCGTATAACCGGGCTGTTAATGTCGCCCCAGAAAGTAATGCTGCCTTTACCGTAAGCAATACCATAAAACCCCGGGCTCATACTTGCGGTGGTATTGAGGAATTGTCCGTTCTCGGTATTTACTTTAATGTCAAGTGCAAAATTGCGGAAGCTGTCGTGATTGATTCTTCCGCTACCGTAAATGGGAAGATTGCGATGGTCGTAGATGGTGATGTCGCCAATGTTGAAGCCGCGTTCATCTAAATAAACCTTGTGCTTTTGAATGCTATAAGTAGTGTTGAGGAACGAAACCGTAACGGTATCATTTATTAAATCTACTTCGCCTAAGAGCAATGGCTTTTTCAATGTTCCTTCCACACGCGCATTCACAATTGCATAACCGCGACAGTTTTTTACATAGCGGTCGAAGAATTTATAGTTGAGGAAATTTAACCCGAGGTGCGATGCGTTGACATCAATTTTTAAATCAGGATGCAGTGGGTCAATGGAAACGAAACCGCGCGCTTCTAAATTGTTGTTGATACTTTTTACAGAAGCGTAGAGCAAAATCTTTTTTCCGGTTTCATCTAAGCGCGATTCAATGTTTACGTCACCAATCAATTCTTTAGCAAGCGTAAATTCATTAAGCACTATGTCGGCATAAACTTTTGGTTTATAAAAAACATCCTCCACCACTAATTTCCCGTTGAGCGCACCGCTCATGTCGGTTATCTTCTTGGTAAATATTCCGGTGAAATCACTGATGTCGGTATTGTCGAGTGTGAGTTTAAAACAGGTAGAAGTATCGCCTTTTAAATAACTGCTGATGTAAATGGTTTGGTCGTAGGTTCGGAAGGCGAGATTGTTGGTGGTAATTTTTTTGCCTTCTACAAAAATTGAATTCTCTGCATCAAAATGCCAATTGTAATTGCCGAGTTTTACGTCAGAAGGTTCGAGATGCACCACGGCTTTATCGGTAAGCGGAGTCAGGAACGCAGTGATGTTGGCGTAGTTGTATTTCTTTTTATCGGCAACAAGCACATCGAAACGAATGTCTTTATTCTCCTGCGTGCGAATCCAAAGGTTAACCGTGTCGAGCATTAAACTATCACCATTGTAAACCTTATCAATCGAAGTTTTAAAAACAATTTTTCCGTTTTCGGAATACGTGTTTACATCGGTGCGTTTGATGTTGTAATCAGCAAATTTCAATTCTGGAATGAAGGCTGTGAGATTCAGTTTGTGGTCAACGCTGTTGAAATCACCTGCAATGTGCGAGTTGCGAATGAGTTTGAAATTCGGATAAATAATTTGTGTGAGTGTGCCGGGTTCAAAGATGCGCACATCAAAAGAAAAATCCTGAGGAGCAATGGAAGATGTGTCAACATAATCTTTCAAGTACGTGTAACGAGCAAAGTATAAAAGTGCTTTCGGTAATTCGTTGAATGAAAAATGTCCGTTCAGTTCTACTTCGGCAAAATCTGAATTCAACGAAACTTCTTTTTTATCGGCAGCTAAAAACTTCGCATCTAATTTTAAATGATGCACCGTTGCTTCGGTGGTATCGCGTCTGATGGTTACATCCTCCAGTTCCACCGAGCCGATAATATCATCTGCTCTACTGCCAATGAAATCTGAAGTCATCTTACCTGAAAACTCAACATCCTCTTTTAAAATATTCAGATTCTTCAACATCGCTTTTCGTATATCAGCACTGAAATTGAACTCGGGCGTTTGTTTCGATAAATCGGCTCTGCCGTTAAAATCCATATCTAAATACTGGTCGTGAATGCTCAACGAACCGGTAAACGATTTCTTCAACACAAAGCCATTCACTTTTATATCGCGGTAATCGTAACCGCGCAACACAATGCTCGAAACGTTTCCATCGAGTTCGGCATGTAAACTTTCGAGTGTTAAACCACCACCATTAATTTTTGTGCGCAACGAAACTCTGCCGAGGTTGATTTCATCTTTGAAATATTTTCCGAGTTCAAATTCGTTGAACGCGAGATTTCCTTTGTAAGATGCTTTGTTGTTTTTCTTGTCGTATTTAAAATTGACATCGGTGGTAGCAGAACCGATGGAGGTTACCATTTTTCCATTCGAAACAAAATCGGTTAAGAAACCATCAAGCGAACCGGTGTAATAAATCAAACCGAGTGTATTCAGGTTGTCAGGAATTTTTATGCCGGGGTAGAATTTCTGAATGTCACTTGCGGTGGTGGCTAAACGATTTACGCGAACGTTCAATGATGTTTCGTAAATATTCGGAAGACCACGGGTATAGAAATCGCCTTTGAAAATAGTGTTCTGCCCTGTGCGAATTTCAATTCCTCTTCCTTTTAGGTTGTTGATTCGTCCGTCAAGTTCACCACTGATAGCAATGCGGTTGTGTTCTACCTTATCCAATTTTGGAATGAAATAATTCAAATCGCGCAGCGAGAGTTTTGTTCCGTCAAAGTTTGCTTTAATGCGAATGGCGTTTAGGAAATCTTTGAAATCGTGATAAGCATAAAAACGAAAACTCAAATAGTTTTTCACTTCGCTGTTTCCGGTTTTTAAATTCAGTTTATCAAGCGTTATTTCATTTGCCGACACACGCATTTGTGTGGCTAATTCTTTCAATTCAAAACCGCTTCGCTCTTTAGCGGTCAGTTGTTTTACGTTGGTGAGGATAGTATCGGCAATAATGCTTCCATCATTTGCCAGCAAATTAATATCGCTTACGTCAAGGTGTTTGAAGTCCATTCCCTTCGGTAAAATAGTGTCGTTATTATGGTCGTTCATGCGAAAGCGTGTGTGCGTAATAGCGAACTCATCAAACTTCAACTGCATTCCATCAGGCATAAAATGCACGTGCAGGATAGAATCATCATCAGGAGTTTTTTCGCGCTTATCCAAATCAATGCGCACATCAATTCCGTCAAAGTGTGCTGATTTAATGTAGATGAGTTTCTTTTCGAGCGAAATACTGTTCATCGCTATTTCGCAACTCGGCACCAATACTTTTACATCGGTATGTGATTTATCATCCAAGTAACGGAAGTCAGTAGCGCGCAATTCCAATTCTTTCAAATCCATGTTCCATGTGAACTTCGATTTTGTAGTATCTGCTTTCGCTTTGTTCGAACTGAAACTTTTGAAAAGCTCGGTGAGATTCATTTTCTCTCCTGTTGAATCGCGATGCAAATGAACCGTTCCGCCATCGAGTAAAATTTTGCTCACGCTTATTTTCCTATTCCACAAATCGAAAATCTTAAACTCAATTTTCAATTCTTTGGCGCTGATGAGCGTGTCCTTATTGTAATCTTCCAAATAAAAATTGACCAAATCTGCTTTGTTGAAAAACGAAATTTCAACGCGCTCAATCGAAACTTTTGTGTTTAAAGATTTGGAGAGAATAGTGGTGAAACGCTGGGCAATATAGGTTTGCACCGTAGGATAACGCAACGCAAAAATCAACGCACCCGCCAGCAGGAACAGCACCAAAAAAACAATAAGAAATATTCTGAAAACCTTCTTTATCAATCGTTCTTCTTTAATGAATCAACGCAGAAAACAAATTTTATTCTGATTTTTACCCCATGAGTATAATCATTCTTGCTATAGAATCATCGTGTGATGATACTTCTGCCGCTGTGAGCAAAGATGCCAAAATTCTTGCCAACGTTATTGCGGGGCAGAAAGTGCATGAGTTGTGGGGCGGTGTGGTGCCCGAATTAGCATCACGCGCGCATCAGCAAAATATTGTTCCCGTGGTTGATTTGGCTATTCAGCAAGCAGGAATTTCGAGAGAGGAAATAAGTGCGGTTGCGTTTACAAGAGGTCCCGGATTGATTGGTTCTCTATTGGTGGGCGTTAGTTTTGCAAAAGCATTTGCACTCGCAAAAAACCTTCCACTTATTGAAGTCAACCACATGCAGGCGCATATTCTTTCGCATTTTATTGACAGTAATCCTTCGTTCCCTTTTTTGTGTTTGACCGTTTCGGGCGGACATACACAAATAGTGCTTGTTAAGAATTTTTTAGAAATGGAAGTTATTGGCGAAACGCTTGATGATGCCGCAGGCGAAGCATTTGATAAGTCAGCAAAGTTGTTGGGTTTGCCTTATCCCGGTGGACCTTTGATTGATAAATATTCGAAGCAGGGCGATGCCACCAAATTTTTATTTCCTGAGCCGCAGATAAAGGATTTTGATTTTTCGTTTAGTGGGGTGAAGACCTCTATTCTTTATTTCCTGCAAAGAGAAACAAAGAAGAATCCTGATTTCATTCAAGAAAATCTTTACGACTTGTGTGCTTCTATTCAAAAAACTATCGTTGATATTTTACTGAAGAAATTAGAGAAGGCAGCAAAGAAATTGAACATTAAAGAGATTGCGTTGGCAGGCGGTGTTTCTGCAAACAGCGAATTGAGAACGCGCTTTGAAGAATTAGGAAAGAAAAATTCGTGGGCTACTTACATTCCTGCATTTGAATACTGCACCGATAATGCCGCCATGATTGCCATTGCCGCGCACTACAAATTTTTGAATAACGAGTTTTCGAATCAGCAGGCGGAACCGCTGGCGAGGTATCATCTCTAAACTACTTTTAAACTATGAATGAAACGGCATCGGTTCAAATGGAAGAGAGTTGGAAGAAAGTTTTAACTGATGAATTTCAGAAACCATATTTCCCGCTTATCAAACAATTTATTGTTGAGCAAAAAGCAAAGGGCAAAAAGGTTTATCCGCCAGGTCAATTGATATTTAATGCATTTAATCTAACTCCGTTTTCAGAATTGAAAGTGGTTATACTCGGGCAAGACCCTTACCACGGTGCAGGACAGGCACATGGTTTATGTTTTTCGGTGCCTCCCGGTGTTGTGCCACCTCCATCGCTCAAAAATGTTTTCAAGGAAATAAAAACCGATTTGGGTATTGATGCGCCAACGCATGGTAATCTTGAATCGTGGGCGAAGCAGGGCATTCTTTTGCTTAATGCATCGCTTACTGTAAATGCAGGTGAAGCAAACTCGCACGCTAATTGTGGCTGGCACGCGTTTACTGATGCGGTTATTCAAAAGATAAGCGATGAGAAAACCGGAATCGTGTTTATTCTTTGGGGCAACTTTGCACGAGCTAAAAAAAATCTGATTGATACTTCGAAACACTTTGTGTTAGAAGCCGCACATCCTTCTCCGTTTTCGGTTACTGCATTTTTAGGATGCAAACATTTTTCAAAAACAAATGCTTTGCTGAAACAGCAAAGCAAAACAGAGATTGACTGGAGACTGTGAAAATTATTATTCCAGAAATTTCTCTCTCAATTCAGCAATAGGAACTCTGCATGCATCTTGTTTTCCAAACCAACTGTAACGGTTGTTGGCTATTATACGATAAAAGAAATCGCGGATGAAAGCGGGAATGATGATAAAGAAATAGAGAATGGTATAAGCACCACCAAGATGTTTGAAAATTCGGAGTACAGCTTCGGAGCGCAAATAAATTTTATCGCCTTCCAGTAACACAACGGTATCCATGTAGTTTCCCTGCAATTGAAATTTAGCGGCAGTATCTTTTCCGAATTGCGATTGAAGCGAAGCGTAATGAAATTTGTTGTTGGTGTCGTGGTCAATCAACCAATTCACCGAACTGTTGCAGAGATTGCAAACTCCGTCAAACAACAACACGAGCATTAGTAAGAGTTTTTAATCAGCTTGCGATGAATTGTTTTTCCTGTTTCAGTATCAGTTATTGAGAACAGATAAATTCCACTTGGCAGTTCGCTGATGTTGCAATGGTTGCTAATATTTTTTTCCTGCCTCACTAGTTGACCAACCATATCATGCACCGAAACATCGAACAAAGAATTTTTTCTGTCGCTGCTTATAAAAACATCGCCTGTTGTTGGATTCGGATACAGCGAAATATTTTGTTCAGCGGTTAAGTCTTTCACAGCACTCGAAGTTTGTCCCCAGAAATCGCTGTCTAATATCAAACGAATCATAGGAGAACCATTCGTAGTAATGGTTGATGCTTTCCATTGACCATTGATGTAAACAAACATGTGGCTTCTGCCGAGTGTGCTGTTGAGGTCGTAACCAACGGTAAGATTTCTTGTATCGGTTTGCGCCCAACCAATATAAATTTTATTAGAAAAAGTATCAGGCAGAACAAGTTTAAACGTGGCAAACCCACTTACCGAATCAATATAAAGAGGCTTCTGATTATCTAAAGAAATTCTGGGAGTGTCTAGACCATTACCTATATAAATATGATCCCAAATATTGATATTGAAAATAAGGTTCGATACGTTCTGGTCAATTTGCGAATACTGAATTTGAAAGCCTGCCAGTGTATCGGGATGATTCAGATTGAATTCATACGCAAACTTTTTTAAACCAACCCCTGATAAGCCATAGCCGCGTTCAGCAGAGCCATCATCGTAAGCCATAGTATAATCGAAACATTGGGTGTGATACAAAGTATCGTTACCAGCGTAACCAGTATTTCCGGTTTGTTGCAAGAATGTTCTTGACAGTGTTACTAAACTATCGGTGGGCCATGCTGGCGCGCTCGGTTGCCTGTAACTTGTTTTAGGCGATAGTTGCTGAAGCGTGTACTCAGCCGCATTGAACGTTTGCACGGTATCGTCAGAAATAACAAATCCGGCATCAGGATAAAGTTCAGTAGCACCTCTTATAAAATTCGTGGCAGGTGAACTGCTGTTTGCATCGGGTGCAAGGTTGTGTATAGAAACATTAAAGGCATCACTCAAATCATCAGGATAAATAAACTGGTCGGCAGGTTCGCGGGTGTAATTTTTTAAAATAGTAGGAAACGGATACTGGAAAGCAATGTCGTAAATGGCAGTATCGGCAGCGCTTCTGTTTTTATCGAGCTTCACATAATCAATATGCCAGTGATCGTTATTTCCATAAAGCGAAGCCTTGTTGCGAAAACGAAACTGAAACGAAGAATGATAGTAACTGTTAGGCGGAGAAAAATCGGGAACGGGAATTAATATCTGCTGAAATTTTTGCGGCACTAAAGCAATGTTTACATAGCCGGTATCGGAATGCGCATAACGCCAAATGCCGCTTTGATCTTTAAACTCTACAATCAATGAATCAAGATGGTCGGGAAAATCTCCCAAGCCCTGCGGCTCTACAAAATAACTGAGATAAACATTATCGGCAGCGGTTAACCCCGAAAGATTAATGGGTTTTGAAGTAAGCGCATCGGCAAAACCATAAGTAGTGTTGCTGCTGTTGTTGTAAGGCAAACCGTATTGGTCTAATCCATCAAACGTAGCCACACCAATAGTTGGTGGATTGATGGGGTAAGTATTATTAATAAGCGCATCGTTCTCAATCCACAACGTGCCGGGTTGCCCTTGCACTAGGGTTATTTGCGGAGCGTAGAAAAATGTATTAACAGGTTGAGCTAAAACAGAATCAATTGCTTTTCCAAGCGTATTGAAGGTGTAACGGTAAAAAGTATTCCATTGATAAACAGTAGTGGGTGCCGATGAAAAGCAATTTGAACTTCCATTAAAAAAATTAAAAAGTATTGGCTGTTGCGCTACTGAATCTACCCGTTGGCTATCTACATTAAACGTGTAAGTCCATGCGGTATCATCCATAAAGAAACCCTGCACACTGTTTATGCCTTCGGTGGTTAAGCAAACAGACTTTACGTTCTGGTAAGTGTTGGTTACATGGTTTTCGTTCCATTTATAATCGGGAGTGGTGCGATGCGAAAAATCATCGAAGAAGGGAAGTTGAATAGTGTCGGAACTGAGAATGATATTTCCTTTATCTACTACGTAACGGTGCTGATGTGTATTTGATTTTTTACCTAACGTAGAATAGTAGAGTGACGGATTGAATTGAAGCGGAGTAAGTTCTTCGGTTTGCGCAAAAGCAAACTGAAAGGCACTTATAAATAGAATGCTTATGGAAAGAAATTTCTTCATGCTGTTTTTAAATAGATTCAACTAAACGTAAAGAAAATAATTTTATTGGGTGGGTATAGAATCCATTTTGTCGTAGAGCGAAGGGTCAACGGTAATTCCCGCAGGTAATTCTTTCGATAAAAATAAATCTATCGGTTCGCCCAGGTGCATCGAATGCCCGTTGCCGTAATCGGGAATTTGTTTGTAAACGATTGCGCCCATGGTATCGGTCACTCCTTCATCGGCAATTATGGCTCCTATGTTTAATGAATAACCTTTCAATTTAAACTCGGCTTCTTCGTAACGCAACCCAATTACATAAGGCACCGAAACACGGCTGTTGCCTAAACCATCACCTAATACAAGCGTAACTAAAGTTCCTTTCGGCACTTTCATTTTCTTAGTTACGTTTCTGCCGTTTACCAGCATACCTATTACTGCATTCAAATGCGGGTCGGGTTTGTAAATAGGTTCGCCCACAGTCAATCCATAACTTTGCAATTGCATAGTGGCATATTTCAAAGAACTTCTTCCAATCAAATCCGGTATTTCGGTAGATGGAGCAGTAGTGGCATTAAGCGTAATGTAAATGGTTCTGCCTTGCTTTACATGTGCGCTTGGTTTCGGGTTTTGGTCAACAATACTCATAGGAGGTTTACTCATATCGTATACCGAATCCATTACCAGCCACTCCAGATTATTATCGCTCAATATTTTTTTAACCTGCTCAAAATTCTTGCCGCGCAAATCGGGCACGGTAATACTTTGCCCATGGCGCGTATAGGTTTTTAAACCCATTTGCACAATCAGCAATAACACAATTACAATAACTACTGCTGCCAGTATATTGTAGCCAAGTGTTTTATTGAAATACTTTTTGAACAACGTTTTTTCGTTTTTATGAACGCCCAAAAATAAACGAGTACTTAACAGTTGCCGATATGTGGCTGAATTATTTGCTGACAGTTTGCTTTTTGCTATTCCTTTAAAATATGCACCAAACAAAAAAAAACACGCAGGGCTGCGTGTTTGGTTTAATGGATTTGTAAAACCAACGGTTGAATGCTATGGTTGGTGCTGTACTACAAGACTTAAAACTAGTACTCAAAACAGATACACAAAACTTCCTGTTGCAGTAATGAGAGGTGCCATGTTTTCGAGCACAAATTTATTGCCCGAAGGTGCAAGGTCGCTGCTTACACCGCTAACGGTGGCACTAGGGTTTATAGTAAGCGCAGTGCCAAGCACGGTTGTGCCATCGTTGCTTAAATACAAATGAAGCGTAGTGGCTGTGTTATTGGTTACAGTAAAATAGCGCGTGGCGCTGTAAGGTCTTTCGGTTAAAGTTGTGCGGGTTAATGCAGGCACATTAAAATCAATGGTTTGCTCCAGCGGAGTGCCCGCTTCGTTATTGTAAACAAGGTAATCGTTGTATTTAGCGGCAGAGCGGGTGCGCCAGTAGCTTTTTGCGGCTTCGCACAATTCGTTTTCGAGCAGGTTATAAATTTCGTTGCCTTTGAGCACGCGGTTTTCCTGCGCGTTATCGCGGCTGCCTATTTCCATACTTTGATTTTGCAGCCCGCCTACATAAGTGGTAATCATGGTTTGCAGCGTAGTATTGTCGGTAGCCGAATAACCTTTAGCGGCAAGCTCAGTAGCGTAAGTAATAGCTACACCATGTGCCACCATAGCCACCCGCAGCAGTTCCGAATCGTTGCAATCATCCAATCCCTTTAACCCAAACTGATTGTATTTGCTGCTCTTGTCGCCAAAAGCACGCGCAGCAGACGAGCGCATATCTTTCAGTTTATCGCGAAGCGTATCGGCATCGGTATCTTTTTCACCGGTAGCCTCCTGTTGCTCGCCCAGTTCCACCTCATCGCTGGGCAGGGCACCAAACGCCAGCACCAGGTCGTTTAAATCACTTACCCAGGTGGCGGTAATGCCTTTGGTTAATAATTCAGTGGCATCGCGTTGTGCAAAAGCAATTTTTTCGAGGGCAATTTCAATTAAACGGGCATCGGTAAATTTGTAAACTCTTACGGCTTCTTTAAAGTTACTCATAGTTTTTTGGTTTTGTTTATGTAAAGGAGTAAAGCGTTTTTGGCAAAACCCAAAATGTGAGCGGGAAACCATAAATTATTTTTAGAACGAACCATTCGCTTACCAATTTGGGAAAGCCGCTTTCCGGTTCAGGTAAGCCCATTTCCAGTTCAGGAAAGCCCATTACCAGTTTGGGAAAGCCGTTTACCAGTTTAGGTAAGCCGCTTACCAAAACAGGTAAGCCGTTTACCATTTTACTGCTTCCTGATTACATTTTAGGGTTTCAGTCAATTATTTTAAAGCTTCCCACAGTCAGTTTATGTCTTCCTACAATAATTTCATGGTGTTGTAGTTTACTCTTCTTTAAAAAACTAAAACCCATGACAAAAAGAAAACGTCAACCCGCCAAACGAACCATTCCGGTTTCGGAAAATGGTATCAATTACGCCAGTAAACCCCTGCTTTTAGGGGCAGTAGTTAAAAACATAATAGACACGAACGGGCTCGATGAAAAAATAGTAGCCAAACAAATGGGCATAACCCTGCGCACGTTGCGCAATTGGTACACGCGCGAATATCTGCTGCCCGATATTATGTTTGACCTTAGCGCGGTGCTGGGTGAAAACCTTTTTGCTCATTACCACCCCAACCTGAAACCAAAGCCCGACCCTGCTGTTGAATTAAGAAAAGAATTAGCGGCAGAGCGGCAGGAAATTATAAGGCTGGAAAACGAATTGAGAACATCGCGCGAGCTGGGCATAAAGCAGGATGGTGTAATTGAAGCACTGAAAGAACTACTGGCAGATGCAGTGAAGAGGAAGGGAGGGTGAGGTTTTTTTTTAAACAACACGGCTACTTAAGCATAGTATCATAATCGGCATGTGAGCCAATCCAAAACCAAATGATAGTGTCGTCTTGCTTTACACCTAACGCGCGATAAGCCAAACTGACTCTTACACTGTAAATAGATTTTTCAGGAACTACTAATTTGAATTGCAAACCCGGATGTTGCGGGTTTTTCTGCCAAAGCTGATATGCTTTGCGCGCGGCTTTTTGAACCGAAGCGGGTAGCTCACTAAAACAATTACGAAACTTAAGCGTGGTAACGGAGTTCATTTACCAGTCTGCTTTTTTTGTTTTGCCCGACCGGTGCTCCTTTAATGCTTCGTCAGCAAGTGTGCCGAGTTTTTGTGTAGAGTTTTTAATAGATAAATCCCATAGCAATTCATCCTGAATAAGAACGGCTATAGCTTTTTGCTCTGCCATACTCAACTGGTTTAGATTTTGAATCACTTTCTCAAGTTCTGTTATCATGATTATGGTTTTTCTAAAACGAAGATATTGAAAAAACACTGAAGGGTTGCGTTGCTGAAATTATTTACATTTACTACAAATTCACTCACCATGAAGAAACCTCTCCTCGCTTTATCTTTTGTGCTTGGGTTTTGGTTTTGTGGGAGCGCGCAGTGGGTGAGTATACCGGATACGAATTTTGGAACGTGGTTGAATACAAATGGCTACTCAACTTGTTTGCAGGGAAATAATGCGGTAGGGTGGCAGATGGATACGACTTGTAGTGCGGTTACAAGTGAAACGAGTATTAGCTGCTCGAGTGCTAATATTCAAAACCTTAGTGGGATAGAATATTTTACTCATCTTCAAATTTTCTATTGTACTGCTAATCATCTTACTTCTTTACCACCTCTGCCCAATTCATTAATTCGTCTTGAGTGTTTTTCTAATCAACTCACTCTTTTACCATACCTGCCCAATACGTTAACTGCACTTGTCTGTTTTGGTAACCAACTAAATGCCTTGCCTTCTCTGCCCGATTCATTAATTACTTTGCGGTGTGAGAGTAACCAGCTCAGTGCTTTGCCATCACTGCCCAATACATTGAAGGAACTTAATTGTATGCACAACCAGCTCACCGCTTTGCCATCACTGCCTAATTCATTAACTGATATTTATTGTGGTGATAACCAACTCACGACTTTACCTGAATTGCCTGATTCGTTAGGATGTTTTTCTTGTCCGGCAAATCCAAATCTAAATTGCCTACCACAACTTAAAAAGATAAAACAATTTTTTTTCAGCAATACCGGCATAACCTGCCTGCCCAATTATCCTCAATCGAACACAGGCAGCTCTCCGTTACTAAGTTCTGTTCCTATATGCGATATTTTCAATCAGAATTATTGTAACGCGTTTAACAACATCAACGGTAAAGCATATTTAGACAGTAGCTTGAATTGCATTGATGACTCAGCAGAAACACCATTGCAAAATGTGCATTTTGATCTTTATCAAAATGGCTCCTTAATCAGTCAGACCAATAGTTACAATATAAATGGTAGTTATTCATTTGCTACAGGTACTAATATCTATACTTACTCAGTAGATACCAATAATCTTCCTTTCATTCTATTCTGTCCGGATAGCGGGTATTATACCTCTGTAATAACAGCGGCAGATTCGCTCGATACCGATATGAATTTTGGCTTTCGCTGCAAACCCGGCTTTGATTTAGTTGCAAAGAGCATTGTTGCAAGACATCCTCTTTTTTTTCCAGCAGCCATAACACCGCTTATAATAAACGTGGGTGATTATTCTAATTTTTATGGAGTACGCTGCGCGGTCGGTGTAGGTGGTACCGTTCAATTAGTAATGAGTGGTCCTGTTACTTATGTTTTACCTGTGAGCGGAGCACTTACACCTAGCAATGTTTCAGGTGATACGGTTACATGGAATATTGCAGATTTTGGAGTAGTCAACTTCTTCACTGATTTCAATATTATGGTGCAAACAGATACGACAGCACAAATTGGGCAGTTGGTTTGCTTTTCCCTTTTTGTAAGTCCTGTAAGTGGTGATAATAATCCATCTAACAATGCACTTGATTATTGCGGTGTAGTTGTTTCTTCTTATGACCCCAACGAAAAAGAAGTTTACCCCGCAGGTGATATTGATACCGCACAAAAGTGGTTGACTTACACCATTCATTTTCAAAACACGGGCACTGCCGAGGCGCAGCATATTTATGTAACCGATACTTTAGATAGTAATGTAGACCCTGCAAGTTTTCAATTACTCGCTTACAGCCACCAACCCATGGTGCAGATAAAAGAGAACGCGGTGCGCTTTAATTTTCCGAATATTAATTTGCCGGATAGTGGTTTGAACGAACCAGCCAGTCATGGCTATGTGCAATACAAAGTAAAGTTGAAAGAGAATTTGCCTTTAGGAACTACAATAAACAACACCGCGTTTATTTATTTTGATTTTAATGCATCAGTGGTTACGAATACGGTCAGCAACACTATTTCTACAGTAACGAATGTTGCTGAATTCGGAATGCAGAATTTAGAATTCAGAATGAATCCAAATCCCGCTTCGTCTTCTGTAAATATTTCTGTCAATGAAGAAATGATTGGAAGTAGTCTCACAGTTTATGATATAACCGGTAGAAAGATGGCGGCTGTTCAATTATCAGTAATCAATAATCAATTATCAATCGCGCGCTTCGCGCCCGGTGTTTACTTTGTAACTGTAGAAAATGAGAAAGGCAGCGTAACGAAGAAACTGGTGATAGAGAAGTAGGAAGTATTCTGTATTTTTGATAAAACGTTTAGTATGAAAACTTTCACTGTAAGAATAGAAAACGATAAGGATGCCGAATTGCTGAAAAGTATTCTAAGCACGACTAAGTTCCAAAGTGAAGTGCAAACCGTTGAAGAGGATGATGACTTTACCGAGGAGGAATTTCAAATGCTTGAAGAACGATGGGAAAATTATGAGCGAAACCCCACCACTGCTGTTTCATTTGAGGAGTTCAATAAACAACTGAAAGAGAAGTATGGCAAGTAGCATTGTTGTTCATGAAGATGCTCAAATTGAAATAACAGCCGCATTAGATTACTACAAAGAAATTTCTGAAGAACTGTCCGATGATTTGCTTGTAAAATTTCGACAGGCAGTTAATGAAATAGCCGACCATCCTAAGCTCTTTCCGGTTATTCGTGGTAAATACAGAAAAATAAATCTGGAAAGATTTCCCTTCAAAATTGTTTTCAGAATGAAAGAAGATGAATTGAATATTGTTGCCTTTGCGCATCATAAGCGCAAACCAAATTACTGGCGAAAGCGATGAATATAAGTTTACATTTTTCTGGTAAATACAAGCTTGTATTGTCTTGTGTCTTCTGTCTTACATCTCTTGTCTGCTCTGCCCAGCTTACTCCTCTTATACATGCTCACGCGCATAACGATTATCTGCACAGCCGCCCTTTGTTTGAGGCTTTGGAAAACGGATTCACGAGTATTGAAATAGATGTGTTCCTACATAATGGCGAACTGAAAGTGGCTCACGAGCCGCTTGACTTAGACAGCAAAAAAACATTTGATGAACTTTACTTAGACCCGATTAAAAAGGTAATTGCGCAAAATGGCGGAAGGGTTTATAAGGGATATAACACGCCCGTCATTTTTATGATTGATTTTAAAACAGGCGGTGCCGAAACTTATGCGCAACTAAAGAAGGTTTTAAAAAACTACGAAGACCTTATTACCGTTTACAAAAACGATTCGGT
>CANJRM010000075.1 GCA_947476645.1 Bacteroidota bacterium | reverse complement strand
CGGAAGTTTAGACGGAACTAACATGTTTTGCATATCGGCCGCTAACTTCAATTCCTTCTGCATCACTAACTGGTCTATCTGGCTCTTAAACAATTTCTTGTTTTCGTTTGCTACCACAATTACGTTCGTAATGGTTTGAATAAATTTCAGCTTCTCCTCTTTCGTGTCGTTTGAATCATTGCCAAACGCACCAATCAACGCAAAACCGATAGGCTCCTTTTTATGCATTACTGGAATAAGAAAATCGAAATCTTTAAGGATTTGATCATTTAACGCTGCTACTGGAACAGAGGAAGTGAAAAGAGAAAATTTTACACCAACGTCATACTTCAAAATTTCAACGGGCAATTCATCGGGTGTTATACATTCCCAAGTGTCTTCCGTTTCTTTAATGAAGAGTGCCATTTTTTTTACTCCAAGCTGCGCATGCAAAATGTTTTCGTAAATGCGCGCAAGCGCGCTGATGGGCATGTTGTTGTTAACCGCGCGCGTAATTTCGAGAAGCGAATCAATTTGTTGTTGCTTAACCGCCAGCAAACGTTCAGTAGAGCCAAGACGCTTCTTGAAAAAATCGAGTTCGGAAAATTGTGGTTGCTGCGGCTCTGCCATAAATTGGATCTACAATGGAATCTATACAATGTTACGGTTTTTACTCCGCATTTGTTTTTGTAAAATACAAATGGCTCGCGAATAACTCAAAAGGTTAAACAGAGAACCGCTTTATGCTCATAAAATTTACTTTACAAAAAAGTAAATCTTGGTATTCCACTTTGCCGTATCTTTTACATTCATTGGGTCGGTAACATATTCTTCTATTACCAAGTCAGGGTTTTCTTTGCCGAGTGTTTTCAACTTGGCATCCATAGCATCATAAGCCAGTTTCATTTTTTGATAATCGCCAAAATAATTAATCAAATATGCTTTTGATGCCGGCAAATTCAAATTGCTGTATCCTTTTGCTAAAACTTTTTTACCCACAAACGGAATAGCCGCTGCTACATCAGCATTCATAGCTTTTTCATCGTACTTATAAAAAACAGCAAGAGGAGTTGTAGGTTTTGCTCCTACTTTAGCAATAGCTTCAAACATTTTAGCATAATGCTGACCAAAAAACTTCGACATGTCGGCAAAACCAACAACCTCACGAATTGCCAAACAGTTTTTTTCTACCCAATCTACTTCTGTTATGGCAAACTCAGGAGCCGCTTCGCACATGACTTTTAAATTTGCCAAACCTTCTTCATAATCTTTTCCTCCTTCTTTATCCATATTCATAAACAGCATCATGGCGTTCATAGGAAAAGGCATTGAACCTTTCATGCCCCAGGTAATTTTTTGTCCGCCATCAGTTGCTTCCATATTCAAGTAAGCCTGGTTGTGTCCTTCAAAGGGTTTAATAAAGTCGAGTGCCCATTCTACGCTCTTGCTGGGTTCTATTTTGGTGATGGTCATTGAACCTTCGCCCACTTTACTGTTTCCTTTCCAACTGTGTTTTGCTCCCACAGCCCCATCGGTGCCTTCTTCTTTTACCACAATAGCAGAGTCCAGTTTACTCCAGGGGTTCCATTGATTGAATGCCGCAAAATGGCTAACGTTTGTAAAAACAGTTTCGGCAGATGTATTAATAACCATGCTACGGCTGATATCAAATTTTTTAGGGGCAATAATGCCGGCAACTAATACAAGAACCACGAGAACGGTTACGATGATTCCGATAATTTTTAAAACTTTCATGGAGTTATGAGTTTAGTGTAACGTAAAACGTAGAATTATTTTTTTGAATTGAAAATAAAAAACGGCAACATCTTAGTAGAAGTTGCCGTTTCATTTTTTATTCAATGGAAATCAATATCTGTAATGCTCGCCTTTAAAAGGTCCGGTTTTCTTAACACCAATATAGTTAGCTTGCTTGTCGTTAAGTTCTTCTAACTCAACACCAATCTTTTCTAAGTGAAGTTTAGCTACCATTTCATCTAAGTGTTTAGGCAAAGTATATACCTTATTGTCGTAGCGCTCTGAGTGTAACCACAATTCTAATTGCGCCAATGTTTGGTTCGTAAACGAGTTACTCATGACAAACGATGGGTGACCTGTTGCGCAACCAAGGTTCACTAATCTTCCTTCAGCTAATACAATGATGTCTTTGTTATCAATCGTGTATTTATCTACCTGTGGTTTAATTTCATCCTTGGTTTTTCCGTAAGTGCCATTCAACCAAGCCATATCAATTTCATTATCGAAGTGACCGATGTTACAAACCACTGCATTGTGTTTCATAGCGCGGAAATGTTCTTCGCGAATGATATCGCAGTTACCGGTTGCAGTAACAATAATGTCTGCCTCTTTCACTGCTGTAGCCATGGTCTTCACTTCGTATCCTTCCATAGCTGCCTGCAATGCACAAATAGGGTCAATCTCAGTTACAATTACACGAACACCTGCATTGCTCAACGAATCAGCAGAGCCTTTGCCCACATCTCCGTAACCTGCAACAACAGCTACTTTACCAGCCATCATCAAATCCGTTGCTCTGCGAATAGCATCTACCAAACTCTCACGGCATCCGTATTTATTATCGAACTTCGATTTAGTAACCGAATCATTAATATTGATTGCAGGAAGAACAAGCGTTCCGTTCTTTTCTCTTTCATACAAGCGGTGAACACCGGTAGTAGTTTCTTCCGAAATTCCTTTGATGCCTTGCACCAACTCAGGATATTTATCAAACACCATGTTTGTCAAATCTCCTCCGTCATCCAGAATCATGTTCAACGCCTTTCCACCTTCAAATGCAAACAAGGTTTGCTCTATACACCAGTTGAATTCTTCTTCGTTCATTCCTTTCCATGCGTAAACCGGAAAACCTGCCGCTGCAATTGCTGCTGCTGCCTGGTCTTGTGTAGAAAATATATTGCATGAACTCCAGGTAACTTCTGCGCCCAATGCTGCCAGCGTTTCAATCAGCACTGCTGTTTGAATGGTCATATGTAAGCAGCCTGCAATACGCGCACCTTTCAACGGTTTCTCTTTTCCGTATTGAGCACGAAGTGCCATTAAGCCCGGCATTTCTGCTTCTGCTAAATTAATTTCTTTACGACCCCATGCCGCCAGCGACATATCTTTTACTTTGTACTTCAATTTTGTTTCAGTTGTTGTTGACATAATTTGATTTTTTGCGGGGCAAATATAACAAATGCTGCGAGGAATCATGTTAGTCTAACCACTCCATCTTGACTGAGATACCTACATAAAAAAAGAGGGAGCTAAAGCTCCCTCTTCATATTTTACTAAGCAAACTAATTATTCGCTTACAATAAATTTCTTGGTGTAAACAATTCCGTTTACCGATAAACGAGCAAAATAAATTCCTGAAGAAAGCTTCTCTCCGTTGCCAATGGTTATTTCATGAACACCCGGCTCTTCGTTTTCGCTTTTCATTTGAGCAACCAATTTACCGGTTACATCCATTACGTTTGCTTCAACAGTAGCTTCGTTCTTTAAATCATAAACGAGTTTACCGTTGTTGTTCATCGGATTCGGCATTACTTCAAAATAAATTCCTTTAGCCGTGTTATCGTTAATAGCTGTTGAAGTAGCCAGGGGTTCTGATGTATACATGTAATACCATAATTGCATTTCACCATTTGTTTGTGTGCTGAAACCAAGGGTGCTTCCTGTAGTGTTATTGTAAACAGCGCGCGACATTAAACCAGCCTTTTTGCTACCATATCTACCAAATGTAATTGGTAAAAGATCTGGCCAGTATTCAATTGGAGGATGATGCCAATCCCAGTATCCTAAACTGTTATCGTAATAAGAACCTCCATTGGTTTCAATACCTGCACCGTCATAAATTTTTTCAGCCACATTGCCTAATGAATCCTTGCGATACAAATCGAATGATGTTCCCCACTCGTGTGTATGACCTGCCATCATCCACAAGTAACGCGTTTCGCGTGGGTTTGAATTATTTACAGGGTCGCTGTAATCAATGGTATGAATTCCTGTTGGAATGATAAGTGAAAGTGTTTGCTGCGACAACTGCGATTTCATTTCAATAGTTGCTGCACTTCTTTGTTTGAAATAGATATTGAAATAAAAATCACAAGGAAGAACAAATGATGCATTGAAGTTTTTGATATGGTAATTCATATCCAAAATAGTTTTCTGATCCCAGAACAAAGCTGTTCCTGTAGGAAGAACAAGGTTTGCATCATTTTGCCATGAAGCTGTTAAGTCTTTATCTCCATCAAAAGAAGTAGTTAATAAAGCCACCTTTGCCAAATTATCTACATCAGAAGAATTGTTGTTAGTTGAAGCCGCTACATTCCAGTATTTGAACAAAAGAAAGTGGTGAGACTGCTGATTCATGAAACCATCAATTTCAGTAACTTCGGGTAGGTAAGGGAAATTTACTTCCTGTTGTTCCAGATACTCTTGTTCAATTTCGCCTGTAATAGGTAAAAAAATAGGTCCCATACGCAATTGAATTCCTGTGCCTGTTGCTGGTTTGGGAGGCTTAGGAATAAACCGGTCAATACCGTTTGCAGCTAATGAATCGTAGAATTGATTCACCAAAGCCCAGTTCGGCTGCGGCTCACTGCCTGAATAATTTTGTTTTGCACCAAAAGTAATCCACTGACGAATGAATTCTATTTCTTTTTTTTCAAGTGGCTGCCCGTTAATATCGTTCATAGCAGCACCTTCATTTCCATCTATAGACAAGTCGGTATCAAAAGAAGCACCTGCTATTTTACGCAATAGGAAACTGAAATAAGGATGCTGCGGCTTTACCAACTTCTCGTTTTTTGCAATAGAACTTGGATTGGTAGACGACACATTGAACAATGCAGTATAAACTGCCGATTGGTTACCATCAAATTTCAAAGCGTCAGAAGACGTAGCGCTATGGCAAGTTGCATTCTGACATTTAGTGTTTAGTGTAGTATAAACTCTTTGATACGGAGTTTGGGCTTCTGCAGCACCTACTAGAAAAAGAAGCAGTAAACAAGTGTACCGGTTTTTCATATTTGGTTTTTATTTTTTTGCGGTTCGAATTTAGATACAATATCTGAGTAAAACAAAATGATTTTCATCACTTTTGAAAACGTGCTTTCAAAAACATATTCACATCCCTAAATCAATACCCTACAGGTTGAGTGAAAACAAAAAAGTATGAAGCTTTGGCTTCATACTTTTTATACAAAAATACATTGGTTTAATTATTCTGTTACAATAAATTTTTTGGTATAAACAGTTCCGTTAACAGATAAGCGTGCGTAATAAATTCCAGAAGAAAGTTTTTGTGCGTTGCCGATATTTATTTCGTGTACTCCTGCATCTTCTGTTTCATTTGTCATTTGAGCTACCAGTTTGCCGGTTATATCTATAACACTTGCATCAACGATTGCCGAATTAGTCAATGTATAAACCAACTTACCATTGTCATTCATAGGGTTTGGCATTACCTGAAAGTAAATTCCCTTTTGCGAATCGTCATTTATAGCGGTTACGGCATTAGGAACTTCTGTGGTATACATGTAGTAAAACAGTTCCATTTCGCCTGTAGTTTGAAAACTAAAAGTTACAAACGGCTCGAGAATATTCCATGTAGCTCTTGAAACTAAACCGGAATTATGCCCATTGTGTTTTCCGTAAGGTATTGGTAAAAGGTCAGGAAAGTATTCTATTGGAGGATGCGAATGATCCCAACTTCCCGGAGTGCCATCAGCATAAATTCCACCTGGATATACGGAGATAGAAGTGCCGTCATAAATTTTATCGCCCAATTGACCTAAGGTATCTCGCTGATAAATATCGAATCCGGTTCCGTATTTATGCGTATGCCCTGTCATGTTCCAGATGTAGCGAACTTCACTTTGAGGTATGCTATTATCTTGGTCATCATGGTCAACCGTGCGTACTCCCTGCAAGAGAAACAAAGCACCATTATTAACAAGATTAGAAATCATTGGCAAGGTGTTCGGGTTTCTGGGTTTGTAGAGAACATTAAAGTAAAAATCGCAAGGAAGAACAGAAGTAGCGTTGTAATTTTTCATGTGAAAATTCATATCTAAGTATGTATGCTTTTCCCACATCAGGGCAGTTCCTGCAGGTAAAACTAGGTTATCATCCTGTTGCCATGCAGCAGTTAAATATTTATCACCATCAAACGAAGTGTGTGTGAGTATAGAAACCAGAGCCGAATTATCAATATCAGCAGCTACGTTCTGATTGCCCTGATAATCTACGTGGTTCGGGTCGGTTGCTGCAAGGCTGTCAGTGTATTTAAACAAAATAAAATGGTGCGATTGCTGATTCATAAATCCATCAATCTCATTTACCTCTGCTAAATATGGAAAATTAACTTCCTGTTGCTGTAACCACTCTTGTTCCGTTTGACCAGTTGTTGGCAAAAAGATAGGTCCCATTCTAAATTGCATACCTGTACCAGGTGCCGGCTTAGGCGGTTTTGTAAGAAATGGACTTGCCTGGTTATCATAATAGTCGGAAACATTCTGCCAGCTTGGTTGAGGATCATTACTTCCGTAAGTTTGTTTCGCTCCATAGATTATCCACTGACGAACGAACTCAATTTCTTTGTTGGTAAGTGCGCTTCCGTTTATATCATTCATCAAAGCCCCTTCATTTGCATCAATAGACAAATCAGTATCAAACGAAGCACCGGCCATTTTGCGAAGCAGGAAACTACTATAAGGATGTTGCGGCTTTACTAATTTTTCATACTTAGCAATTGAGCTTATGTTTGTAGATGAAATATTAAAAAGAGAAGCATAAACATTAGCCGGATTCATATCATCAAATTTTAAAGACTGCGAACCATCGACCGCACTTACGCTATGGCAAGTAGCATTCTGACACTTTGTGTTAAGTGTATTATAAACTCTTTGAAATGGAGTTTGTGCGTTTGCGTTTACAAGAACAAACACGAGTACGAGGGTGTAAAATTTTTTCATGTTGAAGTATGGCTTTGTTTTAAGCTGTCCGAAAGTAGACAAAATTGAATCATACAAATAGCTTTTTTACTTTTAACTCCATAAATGCAAAAATCATTTCCACACCAACTGTTTGTTTTGTTCTTCCTTTTGTTTGCCGTAGCTGCAAATGCACAGCACGACTTGTCTCTTTGTTCTCAAAAAATTTGTCTTTCTCCCCCCCTTCCACCTTACTTTCTTCCAATAGATACAAGTTCTATTTCTGATGGAGAACGAAGCAGCAACTACAAAATCCCTTTCGATACTATTCGCTTTAATCCAACACTTGGCACGCAAGCGTTTGATGTGGTTATTTGTATAGACGGTGTTATCAATAACAATCAGATTCATCTTGCCGATAGATATGTTGATTCACTGGTAACCCGTTTGCAAACTGTTGCACATTATAATCCGCGTTTTAAATATTTCAACGTTTATCGTGTTGCAAAACTTTCGAATGATGAAGGAGCGGCATGGGGTTATGCCGGTGACACTGTTGTTGACAATAGGTATGGCAGTCGTTTCAATGCTTTTGGATTACCGCGTTTAATTATTCCCGAAAAGTATGACACCCTTTTTGCCGATGCCGATGAGTTTGTGCCACAGCACGATTTGGTTTTAAATCTTTGTTACGATAAAAAATATGGAGGTTCTGGCTGGAGTTTATATGACGGAAGAAAGGTAGCTAGTTTTACTATTGATGAACAAACGGGCTGGCATTTAGGTGATGAAGTTGCCTGCCACGAAATGCAACACATTATGCCTTTTGCAGGACATGGATCTTTAGGTGACGAATACGAAGACACACTTGCATGCCCTATCTACGACACCTTACCTATTGCCTATCTTACCAGTCCAAATTTTACAGGCGATACTATAAATGACAGAAAATGGGAACACTTCATGACTCAACCCGGTGTTGGTTTTTATCCTAACGCTGGAATTTGTCCCGGTAATTACCGTCCCGCAACAACCTGCGCTATGCATCAGGTATATGACATGCCACCGTTTTGTCCTGTATGCAGAGAACATTCTACTGCGTATTTCGATAGCATAATCAATCCTGTTTATAATGTTAGCTCTTCCCCTGTTTCGTTTGTTGGCAATTACACTTTTAGCGTGCGTGTAGATACGCCTTCTGTAAATACGTTTCGTTACCAATGGTTGTTGGATGATACTGTTGTTGCATCGACCATAGATTCATTTACAATAGATTTTTCGTTACTCAACCATAGCAGTAATCATATTTTGAAATTTGTTTGCACCGATACCGACTCGCATATAATTGACACCACTTTACGCAGACCATGGATTACTCAATGGAATTTATTGACACAAGATTCAGCATTGGGATTTTCAGTTTTAGATGAAAACAGTTTTTCCATCTCTCCTAATCCTGCAAAGAATGAAGTGACTGTTCAATCTTCATTATTGATAAAAACAATTTCCATTTGCAATGTGTTAGGGGAAGTTGTTTTGGAAAATGAAACTGTAAATGACTATTTAATCCATTCTTCTGTTTCTTCTTTGATAGATGGTATTTATATAGTAATAGTAGTAACGAATAATAATATGATATTTACACGAAAATTGGTGGTTTCATTTTAGATTCCTTGACATCCCACTACAACCATGTTTCCTTTTCTGAATTCGCCTCTCATTTATTATACCTTCTTAACAACATCTTCGCACAATAAAAATTCACTTTGCGCTTTATATAAGCACATAAACTTTTGCTCATTAAAATTCAAAACATAAAACTGCTATGAACCCAATTACCATTCTGTGGGCTGACGATGAAATTGATTTGCTTAAACCAAGCATCTTGTTCTTAGAAAATAAAGGATATAAAGTTATACCCGTTACCAATGGGAACGATGCTATTGACCGCGTAGCCAAAAAAGGAATTGACGTAGTCTTTCTTGACGAAAGCATGCCGGGGCTTACGGGTTTAGAAACTTTGCAGCGGATCAAAGAAATAAATCAGCATTTGCCCTGTGTAATGATTACTAAAAATGAAGAAGAGAATCTGATGGAAGATGCCATAGGTTCCCAAATTGCCGACTACCTTATTAAGCCAGTAAAACCGCAGCAAATACTTTCAACGCTCAAAAAAATTATTGACAACGAACGTTTAGTTAGCGAAAAAACAACTTCCGATTATCAGCAGGAGTTTCAGAAATTATTTATGACCATGCAGGATAACCTCGACTACAAACAGTGGGTTGAGCTTTATAAAAAACTTGTTTACTGGGAAATTGAATTGAACAAGAGCGATAGCAGCATGGTGGAGGTTTACAATGCGCAGAAGGAAGAAGCCAATCGCGAGTTCAACAAGTTTGTAATTAAGAATTACAAACGTTGGGTTAATTCAGAACCGGGAAATGATGCACCGGTAATGAGTCACAATGTGTTGAAGCAAAAACTACTACCTATGCTTCGTGACGACAAGCCAACGTTCATGATTTTGATTGATAATCTTCGTTACGACCAATGGAAAGCTATTCAACCTTTGGTCCTCGAAAATTTTAAAGTAGAAGAAGAAGATATTTTCTGCGCTATTCTTCCTACTGCAACACAATATGCGCGCAACGCCATGTTTGCAGGTATGATGCCATTGGACATTCAAAAACGTTTCGAAGATAAATGGGTAAGCGATGATGATGAGGGCGGAAAGAACATGCATGAATCGGAATTTTTGGAAGATTTTTTAAAACGCACTTTGCACGAACCGATAAAACACAAGTACGTAAAAATCACCAATCACCGCGATGGCGAATTGTTAGAGAACAACATCACGAATTACCTTGGTAACAAACTAACGGTTATCGTTTACAATTTCGTTGATATGCTTTCGCACGCGCGCACTGAAATGGAAGTGTTGAAAGAACTTGCCAGTGATGAAGCTGCTTATCGCTCTGTTGCAGTTTCATGGTTCGACCACTCTCCGCTTCTTAATGCCTTGAAAAAATTGAGTGAGAAGGATGTAAATATTCTACTTACTACTGACCACGGAACTGTGCGTGTGCAAGACCCTTCGCGCTGCATTGGTGACAGAGAAACTACTACTAACATCCGTTACAAAACCGGAAAGAACCTGAACTACGATGAGAAAGATGTGTATGCGGTAAAAGTTCCCGAAGAAATTGGTTTGCCTAAATCGCGGTTGAGTTCCACTTACATTTTTGCTAAGGAGGATAAGTATCTTGTCTATCCAAATAACTACAACCACTTTGTCAACTTCTACAAAAACACATTTCAGCACGGTGGTATATCGCTCGAAGAAATGCTGATACCGGTGATTAAGTTGAGTAAAAAATAAAAACATGTTTGTCCTGCTGAGCTTGTCGAAGCACCCTTAGACAAGCTCAGGGTGACAATTTTTTCTTCACTTGTTAATTTTTATCCGTCTTATTTCTATGCGACTATCGTATTAGTAGCATCCGCATTTTCCTGCGTGTTTCGCACATAGTAATTATTGGCATTCAGCTAATAATTTACTTTCACATTTATACTAAAATCACTTTATGAAGAAACGTTCTTCCATTCTCTTTTTATTGCTTGCATTTGCTTATGGCAATTTATTTTCATTGGGGTCTATGCTCACAGGTCAAGCAGCATCGCGTTTAGTTCCAAACAGCGAAGCTGTTATAGAGGGCAAGTTCTCTACTATTCCTGATTACATCCGTTTTAAACAAGGAGCTTACCTTGCTTATGGAAATTTTGGTGAGTGGCTTGCGCAACACTATCAACTTCCATCGGGCAATGGATTTAAACTTCTATCTAGCGAAAAAGATAAACTTGGTTTTGTTCATTACCGTTTGCAACAAACAGTTAATGGCGTTCCTGTTGAAGGCACTATGTTTATTCTGCACACTAAGTTGGGAATGATTCAAAGCATGAACGGGCAATTACTCAATACTATTCCTGCACCTTCTTCCGCTTCTATCAATGAATCTTCTGCATTAAATTTTGCTTTGCAAAACATTGGTGCTTCAAAATACAAATGGGAAGTTCCGGCAGCAGAAAGCGCACTAAAAGAAAATACAGGTAATGCTTTAGCTACTTATTTCCCAAAAGGAGAATTAGTTTACGTTGGCGAAAGCAACAAACTTGGAGCTGCTCAATTTTACCTCGCGTATAAATTTGACATTTATGCAGCCGAACCACTTTCACGTAACTATGTTTTTGTAGATGCCGCAACAGGAAAAATTCTTTTTAGTAAAAACAGAATTGAACATGCCGATGCAACAGCCACTGCCACGACACAATATAGTGGTAGCAGAACAATTACTACTGATAGTTACAGCGGTTCATATCGTCTTCGCGAAGCAGCAAGAGGAAATGGAATAAGAACTTACAATGCACAAACTTCTACCAATCCTCCCAACACAGATTTTACGAATGCTTCAACTACCTGGAATAATGTGAACACTGCGAAAGACCAATATGCTACTGATGGTCACTTTGCCAGTGAATCAACTTACGATTTTTACAATACACTTTTCGGAAGAAACAGTTTAGATGATAACGGCTTGCAATTGGTAGCTTATGTTCACTATGACTTGAATTTGGATAATGCTTTTTGGGATGGTGGTTCTATGAACTATGGTGACGGAAGCACACAATACAATACACGACCTTATACCACGCTTGATATTGGCGGTCATGAAATTACCCACGGGTTAACCCAGTATACTGCTAACCTCGACTATCAAGATGAAAGTGGTGCATTGAATGAATCGTTCAGTGATTGTATGGGAGTTTCAATTCGTCAATATGTTTATCAGGTAACACCCGGAGGAATTGAATGGAGAATAGGAATTAATAATGGGCCTGCTTTCAGGTCAATGTCAAATCCTAACTCTTATCAGCAACCTGATACATATGGTGGAAGTTATTGGGCCACAGGAGCTGCCGATAATGGCGGTGTGCATACGAATAGCGGTGTTCAGAATTATTGGTATTATCTAGTAGCTCATGGCAAAAGTGGAGTAAACGATAACGGACAGTCTTACAATGTTACAGGAGTTACTATCGAAAAAGCACAGGCAATTGCATATCGCTCACTTACTAATTATTTAACGAACACCTCGCAGTATGCCGATGCAAGAACTTATTCAATAATAGCTGCTGAAGATTTGTATGGTCCTTGTTCGCCTGAAGTAATTGCTGTAACCAACGCTTGGTATGCTGTAGGTGTTGGCGCAGCTTTTTCAGCGAGTGTAACTGCCGATTTTGCTCCTGCTACTACCACTTCATGCACTGCTCCAACTATTATTTCTTTCAATAACACGAGTGCCAATGCCAATACTTACTATTGGGATTTTGGTGATGGCAACGGTAGTTTTTCCGCTACCCCATCTCACACTTACTATCAGTACGGAACATTTACTGTTTCATTGATTGCATCAAGCCCGGGTTGCGGAAGCGACACTATTGTAAAATCGCAAGTGATTACTATCAACAATCTTTCGCCTGTTGCAAACGGTGTTTCTGTTTGCCAAGGACAATCAGCAACACTTTCGGCAACTGCTTCGGGTAATATAAACTGGTATGCCGGACAAAACGGGGGAAATCCAATAGGAACAGGGACAACCTTTACTACACCAGGATTAAATTCAGGGACTACTTATTATGCTGAATCGCAAATTCAATCACCACAAATAGGTGCTGCACCTGCCAACCATAATTTTGGTGCGGGTGGATACAATACATATCCACACTACACCATATTCAACAATACCACTCCACAGGTTTTACTTTCGGTAGATATAGATGCTGGCGCAGCGGGCAACAGAACTATTGAACTGCATGATGCGAGTGATAATGTTTTAGCCACACTAACGGTTAATCTGGCTAACGGCTTACAAACCATTCCTCTCAATTTTAATTTACCTGTACAAAACGGTTTGCGTTTAGGTATCTGGACAGGAACTTACAATTTATACCGCAATAGTTCAGGCGCTGCTTATCCTTATACTTCAAGCGATGGAACCGTAACTATTACAGGAAACGATGTGCCTGATTTGGCGCGCTTTTATTTCTTCTACAACTGGCGCATTCAACCTGCACCGTGTGTAACAGCACGCACTCCTGTAGTAGTAGATGTAATTTCAGCCAACGGAACTTTTACTTCAACCGTAAATAATACCACCGTTGATTTTACACCGAGTGTTACTACCGCCACTACTTACAACTGGACTTTCGGTGATGGTAATTCATCTAGTCAACAAAATCCTTCGCACACTTATTCAACTGACGGAACTTACACAGTAGAGTTGATTCAAAGCAACGGAAACTGCTCAGATACTATTACACAAACAGTAACTGTAAATACAACAGGCATAGCTGAACTCAACAGCATTGAAACCATTTCATTACAACCAAATCCTGCTAAAGACTTTTTGAATGTTCAAATGAATCTTTCTACAGGGAAGCAATACAAACTTTCTATTCAGAATGTATTAGGCGAAACGTTGAGTACACAAAGTTTAAGTGCTTCGGCAGCAAATAATTCATCAGCGCTTGATATTTCTTCTCTTGCATCAGGAATTTATTTTCTGAATTTGCAAAGTGGTAAAAGCAGTTTGGTAAAGAGGTTTGTGAAAGCAGATTAAGGCATTCGGGCATTATAAAACAGAAGAGGCGCGGTTTACCGCGCCTCTTCTGTTTTATAATCAGTAGCATTTACAAACCAAACTCACCAACAACCTGTTCTACCCATTTTTGGGTGCGCTCTTCGGTAAGGGTGTCCTGATTATCTACATCGAGACAAAGACCAACGAATTGGTCGCCACGCTGTGCTTTTGAGAAGTCGTGTTCGAAACCTGCCACGCTAGTGAAGCCGTAAAGTTTGCCACCTTTCTTTTCTACAATTTCAGCAAATACACCGAGAGCATCGCAGAAATAAGAAGCGTAACCGTATTGGTCGCCAAGACCGAAGAAAGCCACTTTCTTATTGGTGAAATCAATTTGCTCCATTTCAGAAATGTAAGATTCCCAATCGCCCTGCAACTCGCCATCGTACCAAGTAGGCATACCGAGAATAAGCAAATCGTATTTTGCCATGTCCTCTTTTTTCTTCTTGTAAATTTCGTTCAGTTCAATGGTAATGCCCGGCACTTTTGTTTCGAGAAGTTCTTTAATTCTTTTTGCGCTGCGCTCTGTGTTACCGGTGTCGGTTCCGTAAAATAATCCTATGGTTGCCATACTACTTTGTGTTTGAAACTACTTTTATCTTCTTAATGTGTTTTTGCTTTTTGTCTTTGCCCGATTTACCATCGTCTTCTTTTTGTGGCTCTTTTGATTTGAGTGCTTCGAATTTAGAAGGTGAATTGATTACTTCCAATGCTTTTGCATAAACATCGTTGATGGTAGCATTGATGACACGGTAAAACATTCCGGTATCGAATAAGTTTCGACCGATGGTTGCTTTCAATCTCGACTTAATTAGTTTGTCGCTTTTCGCAAGGTCGCGCTCAAAATTCATCAGCGTATCATTTTTGATAGCTCCGAAATATTGCCAGAAAGTTTTCGGGTTCATTCCGTCTTTTACTTTCAATGCACTATCTGCTACTGCGGCTTCAAAATATTCAGCCATTAAAACGGTATCAATTTCAAATGCATTGAAGAAAGCATCCTGACTATTGTATTTTGAATTGAGTTCGGTACGGTGTCTGTCAACGTACTCCAAACAAAATTTATTTTCCACTCCTTTACGGATAAGCGTATTGAACAATGGTGAATTCATGGAAGTATCAATAGGGACAAAGAAATCAGGAAGAACTCCTCCCCCACCGTAAACGTTTCTTCCGTTCTTGGTATGAAACAAAAGTGAATCGGCAAAATGGAAAGTGTCTTTACCAAACAACTCACCCGATTCTAGACGGTCTTTGTAATCTTCACGGTAGTCTTTGTTGCCTTGTCCGTAAGGTTTTTGAATACATCTTCCGCTCGGAATGTAGTAGTGAGCAGTTGTCAATTTCACTTGCGAGCCATCAAGCAAAGTGAATGGTTTTTGCACTAATCCTTTTCCGAAAGTTCTTCTGCCAACAATCAAACCGCGGTCATTATCCTGAATGCAACCTGAAAGAATTTCGGCAGCTGATGCAGAACCTTCATCGGCCATTACCACAATTCGCCCTTCCTTAAACATGCCGTGGTTGTTGGAGTAATAAGGATAGTAAGGCGCGTGTAATCCTTGTGTGTAAACAATCAGTTGATTATCGCCAAGGAACTGATTGCATAAATCAACAGCAGTATAGAGATAGCCGCCTACGTTGCCCTGCAAATCGAGAATCAAATCTTTCATTCCCTGCAAACGAAGCTTTTCAGTTGCCTGAATAAACTCGGTCATGGTAGTTGCTGAGAATCTTTCGAGGCGCACATAGCCAACTGTTGGCGTTGCCATGTATGAAGCGGTGATACTGTAAATTGGAATTTTATCGCGCGTAATGGTGAACTCAATCAGGTTGCGTTCACTCTTGCGCATAATGCTCACGTGCACTTTTGTTCCTTTGGGTCCGCGGAGTTTTTTCACTACGAGTTCGTTGGTGAGTTTTACTCCGGCAATGGTTGTATCGTTTACGGCTACTATTTTATCACCAGCAAACAATCCAACTTTTTCTGAAGGACCACCGGGAATAACTTCAAGCACCATCAGGGTGTCTTTCAGAATTTGAAAGGTAATTCCTACACCTTCAAAATTTCCAACGAGTCCTTCTTCGCTGCGCTTCACATCTTTAGATGCTACATAGGAAGAATGCGGGTCGAGGTCTTCGAGCACTTTGCCGATGGCATCTTCCACTAACTTCTCATCGTTCACAGTGTCGGTGTAGTAAGTTCTTATGAGGTTGATGAGTTCGGTGAACTTGTCGGTTTGGTCAACTTTTCTTTTTGTTTCCTGAGCGGGTTGCGCAAATGAACTGCCAAACACAGCGAGTAATACAGTGAGAAATAAAATGCGGAGGGTTGTTTTCATTCAAATCTTTTATTGTTCAATCGCAAAACCGAGGCGTGAAAATAGCAATTTAGAGTTTCGGTGCTACACGATGGCGTTTGCAGTAACGAGGAATTAAACTTTCTTCGCAAAAACAATTTTACCGAGAGAAAAATGGAATACAAGTTCAGTGAAATAGAAAGTAAGTGGAAGAAATTTTGGGAGGAGACTGAGGTTTACAAAGTAACCGAAGACCCGAACAAACCGAAGTATTATGTGCTCGATATGTTTCCATATCCGAGTGGTGCGGGTCTGCATGTGGGGCATCCGCTGGGTTATGTAGCGAGTGATATTTATACGCGTTACAAACGCTTGAAAGGGTTTAATGTGTTGCACCCAATGGGTTGGGATGCTTTTGGTTTGCCTGCCGAACAATATGCTATAGAAACCGGAACGCACCCTGCAATTACCACCGATAATGCCATTAAACGTTACCGCGAACAGATGGATAAAATTGGTTTCAGTTTTGACTGGAGCCGCGAAGTAAGAACCTGTGAACCGAACTATTACAAATGGACACAATGGATTTTTCTGAAGTTATATAATAGCTGGTATAACAGAGAAACGAATAAGGCGGAATCTATTGATATGCTTATAGAGAAGTTAAAAGGCAAAAGTGAAAAGCTAAAAGTTGGAAATACAGAAAAGGACTGGAATGATTTGAACGAAGCGGAGCAACAACACGAGTTGATGAATTATCGTTTGGCGTTTCAGAGTTATAGTGAAGTAAACTGGTGTGCGGCTTTAGGAACTGTGTTGGCGAATGATGAAATTAAAGACGGCAAGAGTGAACGTGGTGGTCACCCGATTGAGCGCAGAAAGATGCGCCAGTGGTTTTTGCGCATTACTGAATACAGCGACCGCTT
>CANJRM010000074.1 GCA_947476645.1 Bacteroidota bacterium | reverse complement strand
TTCGATTTTGATGTGCCCTCACTAATACCGAGCAGCTTTCCTATTTCACCGTGATTGTAACCTTCCACCACATACAGATTAAAAACTACTCTGTAGGCAGGTGTCAGTTCGTTCACCATTTCTAAAATTTGTTCGGCAGCTAAATCAGCTAGCACATCGCTCCTGTCTTCTACATAAACCGTGCGCTCCATATCCAAATGCTGATGGCGGATTTCACTCCGCAAATAATCAATGGCAGTATTCACCATTATGCGGTAAATCCATCCTTCGAGGTTGCCGCCTTTTTTGCCAAAGCTTTTTATCGTTTTGAAAACTTTCAGAAATCCCATGTTCAGCATTTCGGTTGCCTGCTCACGATGCGAAGCATAACGCATACACACACTCATCATCTTACTGAAATGGCGTTCGTATAAACGCTTTTGAGCAAGCCGTTCGTTTTCAATACAACCTCTGATAAGTTCTTCTTCGCTCACGCTGAAAATTATTCGCATCGAAGTTACAATTACAAGTTCAAAGGTTGCGCGTTAAATTTCAAAGACCAAAACAACCGAACACATCAACTCATGAACACTATTAATTTTCTACCGGAATTCTGCTCAGCAACGAAATATTCTGCACATTGCTGTAATCATATTGATACAAACCATCGTTGCCAATCATCAATAATCTGTTGTTGAACGGAATTACATCATGCGAATTGATGTTGCTGAAATGCGCGATTTGATGATTCGCAATATCCATTACATCGGTAGCATCATACACTTTTAATCCATCGTTGCTATCGCAGATAAAAAGTGTTTTGTTGTCAATGCCAAGTCCTTTCGGATTGGTCATTGGTACTGTAGTTTTCATAGTTGGATTTGCAATGTCGGTAATGTCAACTACCTCCAATTGATTTACTCCCATGTGGCAAGGCGCATCGTTGCTCAACGTAAAATACATGTAGTTGCCTTCTACTGTTACAGGGTCGCAGGCAGTAATGTGGCTGTAAACAGAAATGTAATTTGGCGAAAGCGGATTGGAGTTGTCGTAGATATAAACTCCCGAACTCGAGCCGATGAACAAATGATTTTGATAAGGGAAAATAGTTTCAATACTCCAGCCGATATTTTTGTCAGAAACTTTTTGCGGGTCGCTGCTGTTTGAAATATCGTAAACGTGTAAGTTGCTATTGTCAACTATATAAAGCGCATTGCTTGCAATAGTGAATCGTGCAGTTGAACCGCCAATGCCCGGTGTTTGAACTGAAGTAGTCGGACTTACAGTCCCTACAGTCCCTGCAAACATTACATCGCCTTCCAATCCTCTGTTGTAATAAACCTGACCCGTGTTGCAATCGGCACTCAGCTTTTCAGTTACCATTTTCTCAACCCATTCCAGCACTACACCTTTTTGCGCATCGGCTGTATAGCCATAGGTATAAACGCGCTGCGGCAGCGCGTCCTGAATTCTTTTCTGCACTGTTACGTTCAAGGGATTTGAAATATCGAGCGCGACTAAATCAATATAGCTGTCGGCATACAAAGTATTTCCGGTAGCAGCTATATCCATATTGCCCGGAATATTAATGAACGCAATATTTTGAGGCGAAGAAGGATTGGTATTGTCAATGATGTGTATGCCTTTGTCTATTTCATTCACAAAAATGTAACTGCCTTTGATGTAAATCTTGCCCGGTTTTTTTAATGCGGTAGCAGCGGTTGATTTAACTGCGTTGCGCAGTTCATCGTAACTCATGTAAACCGGTTCGTAAATTTTATGCGTAACGGTTTGCGTGCATTTGTCTTTTTTGCATGCAGAGAAAGCAACCATAAAAAGAACGGGAAGAAGAAAGAGGATTTTAGATTTCATGGCGAAAGGTTTTTGTTTTTAAATAAGCAAGGCAACGGTTTCCTGTTTCAAAACGTTTTGATTTGGTAAACCGTTGCCTGACCCTAAAAAATATTTTCTATGAACAGATTTCTCACCCTGATAATAATGCTCTCTTCAACGTGTGCATTCGCTCAATCCAATTCAGAAGATGTGGTTTACCTCAAGAGCGGAAGCGTTTTAAGAGGAAAAATGCTCGAACAAAAAGCAGAAGGAGTAAAAATTGAATTGCTCGGAGGAAGCATCTTTGTTTTTCAGCAAAGTGAAATCGACAGCATTAAAAAGGAAAACTCTTTGAAGAATAAGTTGAAAGCTATTCGCACCAATTATTTCAGACGTGAGCGCGGTTTCAGAAACATGACTGAGTTTGGAATTATTTACGGAGTGGATTTGAAAAAGGAAACTCCCGACAACTACTATTATTACTACAACAATACCAGCGAAGATGATTTTGGTTTGTCGCTGCACACGGTAAATGGTTATCAGGTTTGGCCTTACTTATATGTGGGCGCAGGTGTAGGTATTGATAGATTGATTTCATACAAGCAGACTTTTTCTCCTTTCTATTTGCGAGTGGCGAGTGAGTTTTTGAAAAAGAAAGTTACACCTTATGTGTTTTGCGATGTCGGCTACTCGGTAATGTGGAAGAAAAAAAACGATGAATATTATTCGTATCAGAACAAAGGTGGTTTGTATGTATCGTGTGGTGGCGGTGTAAGAATTTACACGCAAAGCCGCGCTTCGGTGGTTTTATCGGTGGCATATAAACGCAACAACAGCGAAACAAAATGGTGGTACACGCAGTACAATGACGGCACTACTTACGACATCAAACGAACTTACCAGCGATTGGTGGTGAATGTGGGTGTGACGTTCTAAAACATCAAATCGCCCATCAGTCTTACTTCACCTTTTGTTTTCTTTTCTGTAGTTTTTGTTTTTTCTACCTTCTTTTTTTTCTATAGTTTTTTGCGGTCTTGTGCAGTCCACTTTCCCCATAAGGATTGGATAAGAAACCACCGTGTCTTTAATAACAGTTGGATTTATAACCGTATCACCTGTAAGCATTTCATCTATTACCGGAACTGCTTCGGTAATTGCAACGGCACCTCCCACCATTACAGGTGTTGTTTCTATTATGTTGCCTTTTGTACTGGCAGTAGTATCTATAAGTTCCGGGGCTGTATCGGTTTTCAAAACTAAGGAAGCCGAATCCATTACGTCACTGGTGACTATATGTATTTGCATCGGTTCACCTGTATCGCTTTTGCAAACAAACATGGACGAGAAGATGATGAAGAACGCAGCAGCAAAAATTTTGGGGAAACTGCGGTGCGCGGCAACTTCGCGCAAATTTATTTTCAATTCATAAGGCGAGAGTTGCGACAAGCGAAACCGCCCGCAGGTTTTTTCCTGTTTCTTGTTTTCGAAATAGCGAATCACTTCTTCATCGCTCATGTTCGAAAAATCAACAACAACTTTTGAGCATACTTTACAAAAGGCTCCCTGATTTTCGGGAGTCATATCGTTCCAGTTTTCCTGGCAGGGTTTGGGGATGGATATTTTCATGTGGTCTGTTTCTGTTAAGATGCAGTAACAGAAAAATTCCATAAATCAATCTCACGCCCACACCTTAGTTCCTTCGCTGCAATTGGTGCAGATGTCAATCTCGCTTCTCGATTTTAAAATGCGCGAACGAAACGAACGGTACAAATCGCTCTGCCATATTTCAGAAAATGATTTGGAGTTTAAATCGCCTAACTGGTGCTGCGCATCTTTATCGAAACAACAGGGAACTATTTTGCCGTCCCAGGTAATTACGCAACTGTGCCATAGTTTCCAGCAGTGGTTGAGCAGTTCATTTTTTATTTCGTAAGAACCATCGCCCTGCTTTTTGTAGCGCGAGTATTTATCGTTCTGCGGAATTAAATCATTGCCGTTTTTGTAATCGTAAATCTGCGCGGTTTTTAGTTTTACTTCGTCCACTCCTATTTCTTTAGCGAGTGTTTGCAGTTGATCAATCTGATGTTCGTTTGGCTTCACTACAAGAAACTGAAAAATAATATGCGGGGTTTTCGATTTCATTTCGCGCTTCGCGCGAACTAAGTTTTTAGTGCCTTCAATTACTTTTTCTAAACTTCCGCCAATGCGATACTGCTCATAGGTTTGCTGTGTGGTGCCGTCAATGGAAATTAAAATGCGGTCGAGACCGCTCTCTACCGTTTCACGTGCTTTACGCTCGGTAAGAAAATGCGCGTTGGTAGAAGTAACCGTATAAATATTTTTTTGCGAAGCATACTTCACCAATTCTAAAAACTTGGGATGCAGATACGGCTCGCCCTGAAAATAGAAGTAGAGGTAAATCAGTTTGTCGCCAATTTCATCAACGGTTTTTTTGTAGAAATTGTAATCGAGATTTCCGGTGGGGCGGGTAAATGATTTTAAACCGCTGGGGCACTCGGGGCAACCGAGATTGCAGTTGGTAGTGGGTTCAATAGAAACATTAAAAGGAACTCCGCGCTGCACGGGCTGCTTCGTCAATTTGGAATAATAGAATGACGACAACACACTCGCAGCATTCGCAATTTTTTTTGTGTTGAGTTTAGAAATAAACTGAAGCGAGTCGGAGAAATTCATGGAGCGTAAATACGGAATACCAATGAGGAAATGAGTAGATTAAGTAAATGAAAATACAAACCGATGATGTCCGTTTTTATTTCCTGTGTCTATGTATATCTTTGTTGTAAACACTTTGGGTTATGACAACTACAGAAATCAGAAACATCTTACACCAGTTTATTGACACCGCTCAGGACAAAAAAATAAAAGCCATTTATACTGTGGTGGAAGCTGAAATAGAACGAGGAAGCCATTGGGAAGACGAGGCGTTTGTTACAGAAATGAATAAACGAAGTGCTGAATTAGAAAGCGGAAAAGTGAAAGGATATACCTGGGAGCAGGTAAAGACCAGAGCAAAGAAGGCATTGAAAACCACTACTGTCCGCTAAGCTATGTATGCTTTAATTTTTCATCCCGAAGCTGATAAAGAGTTTGCTGAATCAGTGATTTGGTATGAAGAACAAAAGGAAAAATTAGGCGAGCGTTTTTCTAACGCTATTGAAGAAATAATAGAAAGAATACAAACCCATCCTGAATCATTCGGCTATTCAAAACGTCCTTTTCGCGAAGCAAGTGTCAAAACATTTCCGTTCACTATTATTTACAAAGTGAACAAAACTAAGCAACTGATTTCTATCGTTTCCATTTATCATGCAAAACGAAATCCGAAAAAGAAATACAGGAGAATAAGTAGATAAAGGTGTAAGGGACTACTACCTAATCAAACTCACATTTCCCGCTACGTGTTTTTCTGCGCCTTCACATTCGTTATAGTAAGAAGCATAGTAAGCAAATACATCCATGGGTTGCGGTGCATTTCTGAAGATGCCGTTCCAACCGCTTTGAATGTCGGTGGTTTCAAAAACCAGTTCACCCCATCGATTGTAAATGTGCAAATCAAATTTAGGAACCGAACAAAAAGAGATAGCGCGGAACAAATCATTCACTCCGTCATTATTAGGGCTGAAGCCCGTAGGAATATGTAACTCGCATTCATCGGCATGAACCCACACTTTTACTGCATCAGTTGAACTGCCGCAGCTATTGCTGACAGTAACCGAATAAATTCCATTGGACGTTACATGATAAACACTGTCGGTTGAGTTGTCCTGCCACAGGTATTGCACGCCTTGAATATTTGGAGCAAGCAATAATTCTTTGCCGCATACCACCGTATCGGCACCAAGCGAAAACACAGGACCAATAGCTGCGCCTACTACAATATTATCTGTAGCGGTGCAGCCTGTTACATTAGTAACGGTAACAGAGTAAGTGCCCGCAGTGTTTGCAAGAAGCGTTGTGTTCGATGAGCCATCGTTCCATAAAAAAGTTCCTGTTGATGAAGGCGATGACAACACGACCGACTGATTAAAACAAATAGTGGTGTCGGCTCCTAAGTTGACGAGAGGTAAAGGCAATTGCATAATTAAAATTGAATCGCGGCTGGCTCCGCAGCCGTTGCTTAGTTCTGCCCAATAAGTTCCTGCATTGCTCACTACGATTTGCGCAGCAGTGCAATTGTCGAAAGGGGAAAAAAGTCATTAAACAAAAAACCAATTAAGCTCCTCCGTTTATTACAGGCGGCAGAGCCGTTTTTTGCACACATATTTAGCAAATATTTTCTAAGTAAAACACAAAAATTTGGTGGCTTTGAATAAACCTTTGCGGCAAATATTTTATAACCCAAAATTTTATAACCATGCCTAATTTAGATGTTATTCAACTGCATTTTGCTGAGGCAGAAAAAACAACAGCACAAGGTTTAATGAAAGACCTGGAAGATTTGCTTCAACCCAAACTCCGTAATCTGGATGAAGATGAAAACAACAAGTACGGAGTAATTAATGAGCAGAACAAACTGCTTGTAAACAAGGTGCGCGATTATCAGATTAATCAGCCCACATTAAGTTCGCCCGATGTGGACTGGGTGGAATTTAAAGACGATTTTCAGGACCGTTATTTTTTAGAAAACACGGCTTTGCGTTTACAAGCGCTTGTAAAAACATTGCTTGAAACCAAACGCTTGCACGATTACGACAATTATCAAAACTCGCTGCTTGATTATAAATACACGCAGTATAAAAACGAAACCAGCCCCGGCAGCGGTTATGATACCAAGGCGGCTGAGTTAAAACAGTTTTTCCCGAACACCGGAGGAAGCGATAAAACACCGTAAAACCTAAAATTTTACTGCATAAGGCTAAACGTTTAGCTCAGTTACCTAAAATTTTAGGTTGCTGAGCTAAATTTTTAGGTGCATGTGCCTAAAGCTTTATACAGTTGAGCCAAACTTTTAAGTGGCGGGGTTAAAAGTTTAGGTGTAACACCTAAACTTTTAGGTAAAACATTCCTGAAAGAGTTAAAAAGAGCAGCATTAAAAGTAATGGGTTCTCACTTTTTACCCCAAGGCAAATACCCGTGAAACTCGGGAACGAGCTTTAGCAGATAGGTAAGCAACAGATATATGCTGCCCAAAACAGAACTGCGCAGGGCAATGTTTAAAATAGCTGAATCAAAAACCGGTAGCAGAAAATTTAAGCCCACACATAAAGTAATAAGCCCAATCACCTTTATGGTATCTACATTATATGGCTGAAACTTAAACTTGCGATGTATGATGAAGAATTTAATAGCCGTATAAAGCAGCGAAGAAATAGCCGTGCTCATAGCCGCACCGTTTATACCAAACCTTGGAATAAGCAGCATGTTGTTGATGAATGTAATAATGACCAACAGCAAAAGCAACAACGCACCCTGCCAGTATTTTGAAGAATAAAAAATGATACTCGTGTTGGCTCCGCCAAACATACTAATGAGCGAACCGATAGAAATAATCCAAACCACTTGAATGCCCTGCTCATACGCCTTGCCAACAAGTGCCAAAAGAAAAGTGATGTTGCAATTGATACCTACAAAGAGCAATCCTCCAATAAGCGAAAGATATTTTACCGATTTGTAGTAAACGTCTTTCACATCGTCCATATCATTCTCTACTACGGCATGAGCTACTTTAGCCGTTACAATTCTATCAAGTGCATTGAGCGGTGTTTCAATAATGGTGGGTATAAATGACGCTATGGTATAAATTCCCACAAAGCTCAGCGGCAAAAATTTTCCAATCAAAACCGAGTCCAGCGTTTTTAAACCAATAGCTGCAATGCTCGCAAACGAAAGCAGCAAACCGAAGGTGACCATCTCGCGCATGCCTTGCTTTTTGAAAAAGCTCCAGTCAATTTTAAGCGAAGGCGAATCAATTTTTACGAGGTAAATAATCAGCAGTAAAAGTTGCACAGCATACACGCCCACATAGCCGCCCATAAACTGTGGCAGCGTTAGCCAGTGAAAATAATACGCCACCACCAAAACAATATAGCCCGCGCGGGCATACACATCGTTCAAATACGATGGCACCGTAGTTTTAAAAAGCGAAATCAAATACGTAGTAATTACTGAACCAAAAGCCAGAAAGAAACTGAACGGAAAAATGTAGTTGAAGTAATCAATAATGAGTGGGCTCTCTCTGCGGTATTGCGCAATAATAAATTCCTTAAACACTACTAAGCCCACGGTTGAAACCAAAAAACCAATCAGCGGAAACAAAAGCATAAAACCGAAAAAACCGTAATGACTTTTCTCTCGGTTTCTGAAATGCGGAAAATATTTGATGGTGAGATTGTTTACCCCTATCGGAATAAACGTAGAGATAAGCGATGAAAAGGCGAACAGCACTCTCGCCAATCCAATCTCTTCGGGCTTCAAAAATTTGGGCTGAATAATAATGAGGGAAATAAAACCCAGCAGAATTCCTGCGTAAGAACTAATGGTGTTTTTGATTCCCTGTCTTTGTATTACTCCCATGTATACTTATCGCTCCTTCGTGAAAAATTTATTGGTCAAACTTAAAACAAAAACGCATTGGCGGGTTTGAGGGGCTTTTATTATTTTCGAAGTATGAAGCCAGCACTCGTTTCAAAGAAACCGGTAAAAAAACTAACCGCTCATGATTTAGCTTTCGGCATTGGTCGAAAAGCTACTGCTGCGGAGTTAAAAGAATTACTCTCGCGCCCAACCGGAAAAGGAAAAGATGTTGAACAGGTGCGAAAAGAAATCAAAGAAAACCTCCAGCAAAAACGCGAGAAAAGAAAAGCATCGTGAATGTAGTTATAGAACCTTTAGCGCAGGAAACTATAGAGGAAATAGCTGAGTTTGCAGAAAGTGTAAACACAGCAGGTGCCGGTGACCGTTGGACAGATAAAATTCTCGATTTCATTATCGGTTATGCTCAACCCAATGCGCAGTATGCGCTTTGTAACAATAAAGAATTAGCCAGACAATTACTGTCATGCATCGTTTTCAATAATTGGGTAATTGCATTTAGAATAGAACGAAACGTTCTAACCGTTTATCAAATCATTCACGGTTCTTTGCTCAAATAATCCTTTCCGTTAAGTTAGTTTAGTCTTTGTATTATCTGCTATCTACTCTTCAGCAAAACCTCCATCACCGCCCTTGCCACCATACAGAATATTAAACACGGGCTGCACACCATACACCCATTTGTTATAGCGGTTCGAAAGAATAATTACAGCCGTAGTATCCTGAATATAACGATAGAACACGGTGTTATTGCCGTGCCACCAGCCGTTGTGATACACTAAATAATTTCCATCGGGCTGGTGCAACAGTCGCCAGCCGTAACCGTAATTTCGTTTGCCCGGGTGCTCAAAACTCTTGGGCGCATAAGCCAGCTTCATCATTTTCTGCGAAAGCAATTTGCCATCGTAAAACGCTTTATCCCATTTAAACATATCGCTTACTGTGCTGTAAACTCCCTTATCGCCAACCACACCATCAAAACAATCATCTTTCTGTATTTCCCATTTTGAGTTATAGCTCACGGCTATTTTGCGGCTCAGCGAATCTTCGTGATTGTAAATAAAGGTGCGTGTCATATCGAGCGGCTCAAAAAAAGTTTCGCGCATAAACGTGCTGAATTTTTTACCTGAAACTTTCTCTACCACCATGGCCAGCAACATATAATTGGTGTTGCAGTATTCAAACTTCCTGTTGGGCAAAGCATAAGGCGCGGGCTTTTCGGTTTGCATAATGGCGAGCACCTGTTCGTTGTTTAAAAACTCTCCCTTGTTGCATTTGCGCGAACAGAAATAAAGATAGTTAGGCAAGCCGCTGCGGTGGCTCAACAAATCTTTTATGCGCACATGCGCATAAGGAAATTGCGGAAAGAACTTTTGCAGTTCATCATCTAACGAAAGCATATCGCGCTCTACACACCACAGCACCGCAGTAGCGGTAAATGTTTTTGACACCGAAGCCAGTTGAAACGAATTGGTATCGCTCATTAAATTTTTGCTGCGGTAATCGCAGTAACCAAAACATTTATTGTAAACGCAGTTTCCGTTTTTAGAAATCAGTACGCTGCCGCTGAAACCGTTTTGCAAACTTCTGTTCGTAAAGAAGGTATCGAGTTTATGAAAGTAAGGATTGACAGAATCGGGAAGAGAAGTAACCGGAGCTTTGTGATTCCACGTTTTAACCGTTGGTGACTTCACTAACCATAAATAAACACCCGCACAAAAAGCAATAACTAAAACAACTGAAAAGAATTTTTTCACGTGCGGAAAATAGAAGAATAATTAAGCGGGCAGAAACAGAGGTGCAGTAAGTAAAACCACTTCTGTTCCTAATTATCCATATTCCTTTTTACTTTTCCGCCATGAACTTCGAAAGAAAGAATCTATCCAATAGCGAACTCATACGCCTCTATCAACTCATTCTTAAACCAAGAGTAATTGAAGAGCGCATGCTGAAACTGCTTAGACAAGGCAGAGTGAGCAAATGGTTTAGCGGCATTGGGCAGGAAGCGATTTCAGTAGGAGTAACTGCAGCACTCGATGAAGACGAATATGTTTGCCCACTACACCGGAACCTCGGTGTTTTTACTACACGCAATTGCAGTTTGCAGCAACTCTTCGAACAATTTCAGGGAAAGCAAAATGGATTTAGCCAAGGAAGAGAACGCAGTTTTCACTTCGGCACAAACGAACATCATATCGTGGGAATGATTTCTCACCTCGGTCCGCAACTTTGTGTGGGCGATGGAATTGCCCTTGCTTCAAAACTTAAAAAAGAAAAAAAGATAACCGTTGCCTTTACCGGTGACGGTGGAACGAGCGAAGGCGATTTTCACGAAGCGTGCAACATTGCAGCCGTTTGGGATTTGCCTATAATTATTTTGATAGAGAACAACGGCTACGGTCTCTCCACTCCTACCAATGAGCAGTTCCGTTGCAAACAATTAGCCGACCGTGCTATCGGTTACGGCATGAAAGGACTAACGATTGACGGCAATAATATTCTCGAAGTCTATCACACAGTAACAGAACTGCGCAAGCAGATGATTCAAAATCCGCATCCGGTTTTACTGGAGTGTATGACCTTCCGTATGCGCGGGCACGAAGAAGCCAGCGGAGTAAAATATGTGCCGAAAGAATTGATTGAAGAATGGAGCAAGAAAGACCCTGTAATGAATTACGAAAACTGGCTGATAGAAGAAGGCATCATCTCTCCTGATTATCCCGAAATGTTGAAAGACGAATATGACAAAGAAGTCCGCGCAGCATTTGATGCCGCAGATAAACAACCGGAGGTAGAACGCACTACAGAAAAAGAAGAAGAGGAAGTTTATAAAAGCTATGAGCCATTAGCCATTAGCCGCGAGAACTCTAATAGCTCACAGCTAAAAGCCAAAAGTTTAAGATTTGTAGATGCACTATCTGAAGGACTAATACAGTCAATGGAAAAATATCCCGACCTCGTCATCATGGGTCAAGATGTAGCTGAATACGGAGGCGTGTTTAAAATAACAGATGGCTTTGTAGAAAAATTCGGAAAGGAGCGTGTGCGCAACACACCCATTTGCGAAAGCGGAATTTTAAGCGCGGCACTCGGTTTAAGTGTAAAAGGAATTAAGAGTGTAGTAGAAATGCAGTTTGCCGATTTTGTTTCTACGGGCTTCAATCCTATCGTAAATAATCTCGCAAAATCTTATTGGCGTTGGGGACAAAATGCTGATGTGGTAGTGCGTATGCCAACCGGTGCAGGAGTAGGCGCGGGACCCTTTCATTCACAAAGCAACGAAGCGTGGTTCTTTCATGTGCCGGGTTTGAAAATTGTTTACCCGAGTTCATCGTACGATGCAAAAGGTTTGCTGTGTGCCGCCATCGAAGACCCGAACCCGGTAATGTATTTTGAACACAAAGCACTTTACCGCAGCATAGAAGGCGAAGTGCCTGAAGATTATTACACGATTGAAATTGGCAAAGCAAATCTGGTGAGCGAAGGAGAAGACGTTTCGATTATTACTTATGGTGCAGGAGTTCATTGGGCAACTGATACCATCGCTTCAAGCGATGGCATCAGTGCCGATATATTGGATTTAAGAACGCTGTTGCCTTTCGATAAAGAAGCCATTGAAAAGACAGTTAAGAAAACGGGTAAGGTTTTAATTCTACATGAAGACACTTTAGTCGGTGGCATTGGTGCTGAGATTTCGGCATGGATTACCGAAAACTTTTTTGCGCACTTAGACGCGCCCGTTATGCGTTGTGCTTCTCTGGATACACCCGTGCCGTTCGCGCTTTCTTTAGAAAAGAATTTTTTACCGAAAGAAAGATTGAAGAAGAAGTTGGAAGAGTTGTTGGCTTATTAAAATTCTGCGCTTGAAAATCTCCACTTTACTACTCGCCACTTTTCTGTTTTGTAATTCTGTTTTTGCGCAAAGTATCTCACTGATTTTTCCTTCTTCACTGCTCGATACTTCAATTACTGCTTTAGCCATTAAAGATGCGCAACAACTATTAAAGCAAGCCTGCAATTGTGAAGTGAGTCTGAATAATGCCAACGCAGATGTGTTGTTGAAACTTCCTGCCATTGATAAAGCAGAAGCATCTAAACTCAACCACTTTGCGGCTGAAGCAAAATTCCCGTATCGCAATTTTCCCGAACATAATTACAGTTGGTCGCTAACAAAAGAAAATTCGAAAATCATTTTGGAATTAAAAGCTACTTCCTGGCAGGGAGTTAGTTTTGGTTTGTATGGTTTGTTGCAGGAGAAGTTGGGTTTCAGGTTTTATCATCCGAAGCGGATGATTGTTCCGCATTGGAATGAATTTCCAGTGCAGCAAAATTTTAATTGGGAAGCAAAAGCCTTGTTTGATAAAAAAGGATTTCACTTACACACCGAGCATCCGTTGGAATTAACCGAGCAATTGCATGATGGCAATTTGCCGCACGCTTTAGAAGATGTGAAAGAATATATTGATTGGCTGGCGCGTAACGGACAAAATTATTTTGAGTTCTGTCTGCTCGAAAGCATTGACCGCAAGGTTTGGATTACACACGCCAAAGCAATTGTAGATTACTGCCATCAGCGCGGCATTATTGCGGCAGTTGATTTATCGCTGCATATGGTTCAGCAGAAAACGTTTCAATTGTATGTAAGCCCAGTTGCGAAGAAAAAGCAAGTAGAAAAAAGTTTGGTGTGGCTCATGAAAGCCGACTGGGATTTTATCAATATGGAATTTACCACCGCTGAGTTTATTGCGGGCAACAAAAAGAAAAAGGAAGAGTTGCGCCTCTTCATCATTTCGTGGCTAAAGAAAAACTCGAACACTAAGTTGATGGGTCGTCAACACATTGTGAAACACGAAAACGAAATGGGGCATCATCAGCACAAGGAGCTACAATGGGATTCCGCTTCACTTGCGTTGGACAAAGAACGCGGAGTGCTTTCGCACACGGTTATGTTTTACGACATGACCGAACCCAATGCACCGGTTTATGAAAACAAAAATCAGCGCCATCAATTCGATTTTCTTTTAGAACAAATGAAGGTGCGCGAAACCTGGTATTATCCCGAGAGTGCTTACTGGGTTACGTTCGATAATTCCATTCCAATGTTTTTGTTGCCTTATTTGAGTGCACGCCTTTCAGATATTGATACTTGCGTAAAATATAAAGTGCCCGGTCACATCACTTTCAGTTCGGGTTGGGAATGGGGTTACTGGTTGTTTGACTGGAGCATTGCGCGGTGGAGCTGGCAATACACCACCGATGGCGTTGCACAAAAACGCTATCCTGAAATGTATGCGCATGAAATGCTGAAAGAGCAAAGTGAGAAAGATTTTTTCAGCCAATCTCTTCAACTTCAACAACAATATTTAAAAGACAGTTCGCTCATTAAATGGATGACGGCTATGACTATTATTGATGAAATGCCCATCAAAGCATTCAATCACGAGTTTCAGCCGCGCCCGCAGTGGAGTTATAAATTTTTGCAGCGCAAAGCCGACACATCAATTATTGAACGGGTGAGAAGAGAAGCTATTGCTCCGCTTAATCGTTTTGCCGGCTCAACCCGAAGGGCAATGAATGTGTATGATACCATTCCATCTCACATCACCGATTCTATTTTAAGTGAATTTCAGGATGGCATACAAATAACCGCTTTGCGTGCACAGCACCGCGCTTCGGTTCTTCAATATATATTGTGCAGACGCGAAGCAAAAATCAAACACCAAAAATGTGATTGTGACTTTTATTTGAATAACGCAACAATGATTAGAAATGGTGCTCAAAAAACGGTAACACACCGCGAACAAAACTATCGTTACCCAGTTGAACTTATCGCACGCAAACGCTGGGACCATACTTCTTACCACACCGGTTATTTATACACTGTAAGCAATCTTTATTTCTGGCACCGCGAAGAAGAAGAGGCGCGAAGGAATAAATACAGCCCCTTCTTTATGGGCATCTGGAACATGTTTCGCATAGCGGGCATTATCAATTAAGGATGTTGATAAACCAATGCCCTTTAGTTTTAAAGAACTTACTTTCGACATCAACCAAAACCACATATTATGTTACAACCAAACTGACTCGTTAGTGCCTTAGCCGCACTATTTCCACTTGCTTTAGGATTTGTATGGTATAACCCGAAAGTATTCGGCAATGCCTGGCTGGCAGGCGCGGGCTTAACCCAGGAAACCGCTCAAAAGGATTTTAATATGCCTCTTGTGTTCGGACTTAACTTTGTTTTCAGTTTTTTGATTGCTATTTCGCTCCACTTTATGACTATTCACCAATATGGTTTGCAATCGCTTGTGTTACCACAAGCTGGTCATGAAGTAGCTGAAGGAAGTGCGGCTTTAGCTGCTCAGGTAATGGAAGCTTACAAAGGAAGCTACCGTTCGTTTGGACACGGAGCATTACATGGTACTATTGTCGGGGTATTCTTTGTATTCCCTTTGCTTGCCGGTGGTGCTTTGTTTGAGCGCAGAAGCTGGAAATACATTTTTATCAATGCCGGTTACTGGATTATATGCTGCGCTGTTATGGGCGGTATAGTTTGCAAGTTTTCGTAAATCATTTCCGAATAAAACAAAAAAGCCCCCGAGTACTCGGGGGCTTTTTTGTTTTGGTTACTTCTTCACTTTAAGTTTCTGCCCTACAGCAATGTTCATGTTCGGCAGGTTGTTTATTTTTTGAAGTTCGTCAACCGTTAATCCGTAAATCAAGGCGATGCGATAAAATGTTTGTCCGCGTTGAACGGTGTGGTAGCCATCTGTAGCTACATTATACTTGGTTCCTCCGGGACCCACTTCAACTGCTTTTGTAGATGGCGGTGGCGGAGCAATAGATTTTTGAACAGGTTCTGCAACGGTTTCTTTTACGGGTTGCTTAACTGTTTTGGTAGTTGCAGGTGCTTCAGATTTTACGGAAGTCTTAACGGGTTGACTTACTTCTTCTGTTTGTCTAGCCGATTGCTTAGCTGGCTGAGCGTATTGTGCTTTATCTGCTTCGCGGGCTTCTTTATCGGTTAAGGTTCTTATCAAAACCACTTCTCCTGCTTTTACTTTTTTATCACTTGGGAAATCGTTGAGTAAAAGAATATCACGCTTATTTATTTTATATTTCACGGCAATGTCCCCAAGGGTCTCACCGCTTTTTACCGTGTGTTTCAAAAACTGAGGAATGGCTTCCTGTGCATTTGCCAACTGTAATAGGAAACCAAAAAGGAGCAGGGTAAATATTCGTTTCATGGGAATTATTTATTCGGCAATTTAGAAAATTCTGTTTTGCAAAAACATTTTTAAAACAAAAAACCCACTGCAATGCAATGGGTTTTCTAATTTATTCTTTCGAATATCAATCAAGAATTTTTCCTGTCTTAGTTGATACTCTTACAGTCTTACCTTTCTCTTCCTTTCTGCCTACACGGGTAGCCTTTCCATCGCTCAACAACTGAACGTTAGAAATATGAATAGAACCCGGAGTTTTAATAATTCCTCCGTTAGGATTCTTTGCATTTGGCTTCGTATGCTTGCTGTTGAGGTTTACACCATCAACAAACACGCGGCTCTTTTCGCGGTCCACATCAATCACTCTGCCTTTCTTGCCTTTATCGTCACCGGCAATAATGATTACTTCGTCATTCTTCTTTACATGAAACTTCATAAAATATCTTTTTTGTTTTCCTGTTAACTATTACAATACCTCCGGTGCCAATGACACAATCTTCATAAACTGCTTGTCGCGAAGTTCGCGGGCAACCGGTCCAAAAATACGTGTGCCTCTCGGCTCATCCTGTGCATTCAACAACACTACAGCATTGTCGTCAAAACGGATATACGAACCGTCTTTTCTTCTTACCGCTTTAGCAGTTCTTACTACTACAGCTGTAGAAACAGTTCCTTTCTTAACGCCTCCTGTAGGAATGGCTTTCTTGATAGAAACTACCACACGGTCGCCAATACTTGCGTATCTTCTTTTCGACCCTCCCAGAACACGGATAACGAGAACTTCTTTCGCTCCGCTGTTGTCAGCCACATTGGCTCTTGATTCTTGCTGTAACATAACTTACAATTTAAATTGATGATGGGCTTTGCCCTATGCTTATTTCGCTCTTTCTACTACTTCTACTAATCTCCAACGTTTTGTTTTGCTCAACGGACGAGTCTCACTGATTTTTACAGTATCACCCACTTTAGCATCATTCTTTTCATCATGCGCTTTAAATTTCTTGGTGGTCTTTACGAACTTTCCGTAAATAGGGTGCTTTACTTTTCTTTCAATAGAAACAGTAATGGTTTTATCCATTTTATCGCTGGTCACTAAACCAAATCTCTCTTTTCTTAAATTTCTTTCCATTCGTATTATGCTTTATTACGTTTAGTCAATTCGGTTAACAGGCGCGCCACATCTCTTCTCTTAGCACGAATGCTCATTGGATTATCAATTGGCGTTACCGCGTGGTTGAATTCCAATCTCTTCACTTCGGCTTTGTCCGATGCAATTTTAGACACTAAATCAGCAGCTACAAACTGCTTAACGTCTTCCTGATTTAATTTTTTATTAGCTCCCATTGTTCTTGATTAAATAGTTACGATTAACCTTCTACTGCATCTCTGCGGGTAATGAATTTTGTTTTTACGCCCATTTTGTGAGCCGCAAGCAACATAGCTTCAGCAGCTACTGCGCGTGAAACACCGTCCACTTCAAAAATGATACGACCTGC
>CANJRM010000073.1 GCA_947476645.1 Bacteroidota bacterium | reverse complement strand
CTGATACACGATTGCAAAGTAAATTTGCGGTTAGAGTTCGAGAAAAAGGAAACGTTCTTTATTTTAAATTTCTTCGTTGACGGTGCAGTTAAAGTGGAATGCGACAGATGTCTCGTTCCGTTTGATAAGGAGATTTTTGGCGATTATACATGCTATGTAAAATATGCCGAAGACCCGAATGCCATGCAGGATGAACCGGATGTGATATATATAGGTCGCGAAGAATCGGTAATTGATGTTTCGCAACTGGCTTATGAATACATTAATTTGTGTTTACCAATGCAACTTGTAGGTTGCGACAAACCTGGTGAAGAGCCGCAATGCAACAAAGAAGTTTTAAAATTTCTGAGTGAAGAAACGAAGAAAGAAGAAGCCGACCCGAGATGGGAAGCATTGAAGAAATTGAAGAATTAAGACATTAATCAATAATAAATCAGAATTAAAAATTACAGACCATGCCAAATCCAAAACATAGAATCTCGAAACAGAGAAGAGATAAAAGAAGAACACACTATAAGGCAGAAGCCCCTACTACAGGTGTTGACCAAACAACTGGCGAAGCGCATTTATTGCACCGCGCACACTGGAGCGAAGACAAACTTATCTATCGCGGAAAAGTAGTGTTGGAAAAAACCAAGAAGTAAACAGCAAATCAATTAGAGGAAGATATTTTTTTTCCCCATTGGCTTCGGCTGGTGGGGTTTTTTATTTTTAAGAATATCGATTAGGATTGAAGATTAACGATTTTAGAATACAGAAGTGCAATACGAATACAGGTAATGATTTTTTCAGCCACATATAAACAAAAAATTAAAGAAGCGCTTACGCTGGCGTTGCCCATTATTGCGGGGCAGTTGGGACAAGTGCTGATGGGCTTTTTTGACACGGTTCAAATTGGCGGGCTGGGTCATGAGTATATAGCTGCTTCGGGATTTGCAAATGGTATTTATTGGATGACGATTCTTGCCGGCATGGGAATTCTGTTTGCCGTTTCGCCATTGGTGAGTGAGGCATTTGGTGAAGGCAAAGGACATAAAAGTATTGGTGTATTAATTTCAAGTTTAGTAGTGTCGGCTGTGTTGACCGTTTTGTTCACAGGAATAATTTGGGTGGTTGCGCGTAATCTCGCTGTGTTTAAACACAGCGAAACCGATACAGTGCTTGGCGGAAAGTTTCTGCACTTAGTCAATTACTCTACCGGCTTCATTTTCTTTTTCATGGCGGCTAAACAATTTTTAGACGGCATGGGCAGAACAAAAATAGGCATGCTGATTACGCTTGGTGGTTTAGTGCTTAACTGTTTTTTGAACTGGGTTTTGATTTATGGCAGATTCGGTTTGCCGCAAATGGGTATTGAAGGTGCGGCAATTGCCAATGGAATTTCACGTGTTGTAATGACCACAGCTATACTCGTCTACATCTGGCGCGATGAACAGGTGCGCGAACTGCGCAGAGAGTTTATAAAATATGCCGATGCCAGTTTGAGTTATGTGAAACCGATTTTGATTATAGGCATTCCTGCGGGCTTGCAATTTTTTTGGGAAGTAGCTGCGTTCAATGCAGGACAAATTATGAGCGGATGGATAAGCACTTCTGCCGAAGCCGCGCACATGATTTCAATTGGGTTAGCGAGTATTACTTTCATGGTAGCTACAGGAATTTCAGCTTCCGGAACTATTATGATTGGTTATGCATACGGAGCAAAAGATAAAGAAGGCATTCGGGTTTCGGGCAACACCGTTTTTATTTTGACCGTGGCAATTGAATTAATTTTTGCTGCGTTCTTCTTTGCGTGTCATGCTATTCTCCCAAAACTTTATACAGATAATGCAGAGGTAATTTCGATTGCTTCATCGATGTTATTTTTTGCAGCGGTGTTTCAGATAAGCGATGGCTTACAGGCAACTGCTGCTGGAGCACTTCGCGGAATGCAGGATGTAAAATTTCCTGCGGTGATTGCTTTTGTTTCGTATTGGCTCATTATGATTCCTGCTTGTTATCTGCTTGCTTTCAATTTTGGTTTTGGATTGAAAGGAATATGGATTGGTTTTATTATTGGCTTAACTGTAGCTGCCGTGTTGCAGATGGTGAGGTTCAGAATGGTGTTGAAGAAGATTGAGTTGTAATAGTTCCTTGCTGAGTTTTTCTGCTGTTGTTGCTTTATTTCATTTTTCTATTTTCACCGCTCTTAAACAAAATAACATGCCATATCTTTTCACTTCTGAATCAGTTTCTGAAGGACATCCAGACAAAGTAGCCGACCAGATTTCGGACGCGCTTATTGACCATTTTCTTGCTTACGACCCGCAGAGTAAAGTGGCGTGCGAAACGTTGGTTACTACCGGACAGGTGGTGTTGGCAGGTGAAGTAAAATCAGAAGCGTATCTCGAAGTGCAGGAAATTGCGCGCGAGGTAATTCGCAAGATTGGTTATACCAAGGCAGAATACATGTTCGAGGCAAACAGTTGCGGAATTCTTTCAGCTATTCACGAACAGAGTGCTGACATTAACCGTGGTGTTGACCGCAAAACAAAAACAGATTTTGAATCGAAAGCCAACGCACAAGGTGCGGGTGACCAGGGAATGATGTTTGGTTACGCTACGCGCGAAACAGATAATTATATGCCGCTTCCATTGGAGCTTGCACATACCTTGTTGCGCGAGTTATCGGCTATTCGCAGAGAGGAAAAGACGATGAAGTATTTGCGCCCTGATGCCAAGAGCCAGGTAACGATTGAGTATGATGATAACAACAAGCCTGTGCGCATTGATGCGATTGTAATTTCTACACAGCACGATGATTTTGCTGCTGATGCAATTATGTTGAAGAAGATTAAAGATGATGTGATTAAAATTTTGATTCCGCGCGTGAAAGCAAAATTGCCAAAACGTGTGCAGGCTTTGTTTAACGACAAAATAAAATATCACGTTAACCCAACCGGTAAGTTTGTAATTGGCGGACCACACGGTGATACAGGTTTCACAGGAAGAACAATTATTGTTGACACTTACGGTGGCAAAGGTGCACACGGTGGTGGTGCATTCAGCGGAAAAGACCCGAGCAAGGTTGACCGTTCGGCTGCGTATGCAGCGCGCCATGCAGCTAAGAACTTGGTAGCAGCAGGTGTTTGCGATGAAGTGTTGGTGCAGGTAGCTTATGCTATTGGTGTAGCCGCACCCGTTGGTATTTTTGTAAGCACTTACGGCACATCGAAAGTAAATCTTAGCGATGGTGAAATTTCGAAACGCGTTGCGAAGATTTTTGATATGCGCCCTTATGCAATTGAGCAACGTTTCAAATTGCGCACACCTATTTATTCTGAAACTGCTTCTTACGGACACGTTGGTCGCAAGACTGAAATAGTGAAGAAGACTTTCAACAAAGGAAAGAAGAACGAAAAAACAGTTACGGTGAAATTATTCCCGTGGGAAGAATTAAACTACCTGAAACAAGTGAAGACAGCATTTGGATTGAAGTAGGATTACTTCACTGAGATAAAACAAAAAGCGTCCCGCAGAATTGCGGGACGCTTTTTTGTTTTATGCTCTTACATCTTCACCCATCTCTTCCTCACGCTACCTTCTTTGGTTGTAACTTCGGCTATGTAGATTCCTTGTGAGAGATTGATTATTGATAATTGATTATTGAAGCAGTCGCCATTACTAAACTACCTGCGGTGTTGTAAATGTTTACCTGTTCTATTACCGCACCGCTGGTTTGTATGAAGAGTTGAGTGCTGGTAGGTTAATAGCCCCAAGAATTAGAAAACTGACTTTTTGATTTGACTGATGATGCAACATCATATGTTTTAATGGATTTATTGATATCCGAACTCATTTCGGTTTTACCATTAAATACGTAAGATTGGATTACATTATTATCCCCCATCATGCCAACCAATTCATTGGTAGGAACTTCAGTTGTATGAATTATAAAACCAAATTCATCCATGAACTCTATTGTAAATACACCTGGATTATATGCACTCTTTAAATCTGTAAAGTTTTTAAGTGTCAAACGGTAGTACAAAAAATTGCCCCTGTACAATGCATCCAATTGGGCGGAAGCACCTTCCTTAACATAGGAAAGAGAATGTATTCCATAACTTTTTTCTGTAGGCTTCAGGACTTCAAATTTTCTAACGGCTTTACCTGAAAGGTCACCTATCTCGTTGATTTCATTATCAATTACTCGGTAAACTTTATCGCCCCGCACAAATGTATTTTCGCCAATTTGAGTTGTCCGTTTTGTGTCACACGAAACTAAAATAAAACAGAATGCAACAAGTAGAATTAGATTTTTCATAAGATTTATTTAGTTGTTTTTGTTTCGCCTACTCTTTGGTCCCCTTTTCGGATTACGAGGTTTTATTTACAAAAACCAAAATAGAACAAAGTATCTGACTTTGAAATAGACTGAAAATAGTGAATGCTTAAACAGATTTTTTCACTCCCTAAAAATAACCATCTCTCCCAAAAACAACAATGCCATCCTTTTTCAAAGATGGCATTGCTGGTTTCTGCCGGTAAATTTTTATGCTATTTCATCCACTTCATACTTACCGGTAACGGTGCCGGTGTTGGTTACGCGCAGTTCATCGGCAGTGTTAAAGAATTCGTCCATGCGCTTGGTTTGTTCGAGGCCGGTGGGCACGCTAAAGGCGGTGCCTAGGGGTTGCCAAGTAAAAACATTTGAAAAACCAGCGTGGTGGCTCCTTTGTTTTTCATCTTCATTTCTTTACCGGCTTCGTAGGTAATTTTAGTTACCAGTGCCGTAACGCCTGCTGCCGGTTCGCCTTTGTGAATGCGTTTGCGATGTTGCGGAAAAAAGAGCGAGGTATCGAAATACACGCCTGCTTTTTCGGGTTGCAGCGGAAATTGAAGAGCTATGGTAAGCACATTAATAGTTAGCTGTAAAGTAAGGTCGGTGCGCTCGGTCAGCAGCACATCGGTGGTGTTGCTCACTGCGCCTTTGTCGGTGGTTTGCGCATCTTCGGCATCATTATAAGCATCGGCCAGATTGGTTACCGCGGTTTCGAATGGGGCTCCCAAATCGGCTACATATTGTGTAGCGCGGGCAACAATATTGGCAATTAATAAAGTAAACTGAAGGTCGGTAGCTTTGTAAAAAGGCGTAAGCCCGAAAGGGAAAAACTCTTTATAGGGTTCCGACTGTTCGCCAAACTTACCTTTTATAGTGCCTTCCTGCTGGCTTATATAAGTGATAAAGTTTTTTCGTGCCTGGTTTTTAGTAAGTGTTTTACTCATTCGGTTGCCAATGCTGCTATCCTGATTGAGCAAAGCAGCCGCAAAAGCGCTGATGGCGGCTGTGGTGTTGGTAATAATAGTAGCAAAAACACCACCGGGGTTATTGGCAATAAGCCGCGCGAGGTGCTCATTGGCTCCTGCACCCAAACGCTCGTTAGTGATAGCTTCTTCATTAAATAAATCTTCGAAAAATGTTTTTAAATCTTTCATAAGGATTGGTTTTTGGTTTTAAAAAATGGATTTGTGAATTAACGTACGAATAGGAAGCCATGTAAGAGCAACCGAAAAGTTTGGGAATAGCTTAAAAAATGTACGAAGGGCATCCCAAAAGTTTAGCAGTGGATTCGTACTTGTACGAAGAGCATCCCAAAAATTTTGCGGGGGTTTCGTACAACTAAGAAGGGTATCCCAAAAGTTTAGCACTGGCTTCGTACTTGTACGAAGAGTATCCCGAAAATTTTGCACTGGGTTCGTACTAGTACGAAGAATATCCCAAAAGTTTAGGAAGGTATTCGTACGAGTACGAAGCGTATCCAAAAAATTCAGCAACGCCCACTTTGTCGCATTTGGGGCTATAAAAATGTTATGCAAAGCCCGCTTTGTCGCATTCGGGGCTACGAAAATGTTATAGAGCAGTTTATTAATCGAATTAGAGGCATCACAAAAATTTGCCTGCTTATCCATATAAAAAAGGGAAACCCATCTGCTTTCCATGTGCCTTGTTTTGACACATCGAAAATACAGGTAGGTTTTGTTAAGCCCTAAGGCATAAAATCCCTTAAGTGTTAAGCTGGTTTCGGGTAATAAACACGCACATGATATCGTGCATGGTTATTTTTTTCTGAACCATATACATCACCAAAGCATAAGCGAGGTTGCTATGTTCAATCTGTGTGTAAATTCTTTCGCGGTCGTGTCTTACAGTGTCGGCACTTATGCCGAATTTTTCACCAATTTCTTCATCGGTAAGTTTAAAGGCGCTGAACAAAATGATTTGGGGGTCGCGAAGTTCGCGGGCTACTGTTTCCATAGGTAAATGTTTTTGGTTTAGTGTTCACCAAAAATAAATCACCAGCCAAAAAAGCCCGATAATGAACCTATGCGTTTCTAAAAAGGAAATCTTTGTTTTTTACAACCCCTAAAAAATAAAATGCAACGCGTGTGTAAACTGTGTGTAAACTCCATCATAGCCGAAATTGACAACAGAAGTTGTACCCGCAACAGCAGAAATATTCTTCGTCCAAAATAATTATACCTACTTTCATAAAAACATTGGAACTATGAAAACACTTTACACCCGCCTCATTGTTTTAATTTTCTGCTGCACATTTTTTTCGTTTAGTCAAGCGCAGGTAGTCTGTATTAACTGCTATCATCAAAACGACTCCATCAGCAGCGGAGTAACCAACCTTATTCAAAACGGCAGTTTCGAAAACACCAACTGTTCGCCTTTTGGCATGGCCTGGAATGTGTTTTGCCCCAGTGCAAGTAACTATAGTTGCAACCTGGCTAACTGGACCTGCACCGGTGGCGGAACCAGCACTTACGCCACTACTTTTGACAATGCTTACTGCGTAGTAGCCGATGGAAACCTAACCGCCTACTTCGGCAATAATTTTTGCGAGGCATGCAATTCTTCTTCTTCGCAGGATGTTTCGTGTTTAGTTGATTCAGCCTGCGTTGTCAATGGATTGCCTTCTGGCTATCCGGTAAGTATTAATCCGGGTTACGGGGCACCACGGGCGTAAGTTTGTTTCAAACGGTAAACGGTTTAACGCCCGGCAATACTTATGTTTTAGAATTTTGGACAGGTGGCGAATGGGGTATGAATCTGCCCGGGTTTTTCGCCCTCGATATAGGATTCGGAAATATGTATCTGCGCGACCACGCAACTGCAACCGGTGATACCGGAGATGTTTATGTAATACAGTTTATTGCTTCGGCTGCTTCGCACACCATAAAATATACCAACTGGGGGCATATTTGCCAAAACTGCACCGAACTGGTGCTGGATAATGTACGGCTCTATCCGGTGGCGCAGCTATCGCCTACTATTCCTCCATGCAGCACCAATATTGTACTGGGGGCAAATGCCAATCCCACAGCTACCAGTTGCGGCCAATGTAACGGCTCAGCTACTGCCAGCGCGGTAAACGGCACAGGTCCGTTTAGTTACCTGTGGTCAAACGGCCAAACCACATCGGTGCTCACCGCTGTTTGCGCGGGCGACTATTGGGTTACCATTACCGATGCAAATCTTGATACAGCCGTAGCCACAGTTACCATTGCACCAAGCGGAAGTATAACAGCCCTTATTCAATCGCCCGATTCCAGCTTTTGCCAGGGCGATAGTGTGCAGATTTGCAGCAACGGTACTTTCCAGAATTATCTATGGAGCACCGGCAGTTCCGCTTCGTGCATTTATGCTAATGCAGCGGCTAACTATGTGTTAACCGTGACTGATAACAATGGCTGCACCGCTGTGTCAAACACTATTCCTGTAAGCGTGTATCCACATCCCGCAGTTACAGCCACCACACTAACACCCGTTATTTGTGCTAATGATAGTTCGCAGGTTTGCAGTACCACGGGCTTTGCTTCTTATTTTTGGAACACCGGTGCCACCACCACCTGCATTATAGCTACCCATGCCGGCAACTATTATGTTACTGTAACCGATGCCAATGGCTGCACGGCAGTTTCTAACCATCTCGCGGTTAACACCTATCCGCTGTCTCCGGTTTCGGTGAGCGTAAATGGCGATACGCTTACCGCATTTAATGCGGTAACATATCAATGGTATTTCAACAACCAGCCCATTAACAATGCTACCAATGCTGTTTACATTGCCACACAAAGCGGCATTTATATGGTAGAAATAAGTGACACTAATGGCTGCCATGTTACCTCAAACAATATCAATGTAACGGTAAGCGGTATTCATACCATAACCACAAGCGCAGGAATAAAAGTTTATCCAAATCCTTCGCATAACACCTGGCAGTTAGAAGTTGAGAACGACTGGCTCAACAGCACCATAGAAGTAGTTGATGCCGAAGGGCGCTTGGTATTTAAATCGGAAATTGAAAATCAGCAATCAGCCATTTCATTCGATGCCGCCCATGGAATTTATACGCTGCATATTTACAACCATCAAAAGAATGCAACGCAGAAGTTGGTGAGGTGGTAAGTTAATTGCTAAAGCCCTTATAGGTTTATAAAACCTATAAGGGCTTCATCCGATTCTTAATTCTGAATTCTTCTTTGTATTTTACACCCATTACTACACACAGCTACTCGTTATGATTTCAACACTACTCCACACGAAGTGTTTTTTAACACTAAGAAAACTTCTCCCGCTTTTGTTTTTGCTCTTTGCTGTTAAAGCAAATGCATTAATCGTAACAGGTCCCGATTCTGTTTGTGCGCATCAATCTATTGCGTACTCCGTACCAAGTGGCGCTGCTACTTATAACTGGAGTGTTACTGGCGGTAACGTTACGGCAGGTGGAACAACAAACGCTGCTACCATATCGTGGGGCAATGCAGGCGTAGGAACTATTATTGTAACTACTACCGTTCCAACAAATTCATACACGCTTACTGTAGCTATTCAACCTAATCCAACTCCTGCTATTACACATCCTCCCTATCCGGGTTGTGCTACCAGTGCAAATCCTAACGGCAGTTTACCACAACATGAAGGCGGAAACGACTGTCAGAAAGTTTGTAAAGGAAACACCGTAACGTATAGCACACTGCTTAACGCGGGTAGCACTTACCAGTGGGTGGTGAGCGGTCATTCGAATATTGTCATCAGCAACAATTCAGCAACGGTAACATGGGATACTACCACTTATGGTTCGCTGGTGGTTATTGAAACCAATCAATGGGGTTGTGTTGATTCAAATAAAATCTGCATTGAGAAAGTTAATTTGCCGGTGGCGTTCTTTACTTCGCAGTCAAACGCCTGCAAATATACTTCGGTGCCTTTCAATAATTTCTCTACCAACGCCACTGCTTTCCAATGGTATTTTGGCGATGGCGGCTCTTCAACAAATGCAAGTCCTTCGCACGCTTACAGCAGCCCGGGCAATTACACGATTACTTTAATTACAACAAACGCTTGCCACTGCGTTGACACCTTTCAACGCACTATCAATATTGATTCAATGCCGGGTCCCGATATTACCTGTCCTTCTACGCTTTGCGCTTACGACACTGCTACTTACAGCACTGCCGCAAGTGGCGGATGTATTTACAATTGGTTTGCCATTGGCGGAACTATCATTGCAGGTCAGGGAACACCTTCGGTAACGGTAGCCTGGGGTGCGGGACAATTGGGCACACTTGGTTTATACATCACGGGCTGCAACACGCTTTGTGGCGACACTACTTTAATTTCAATTCCTATTGTTCCGGCTAATGCTGTTATCAGCGGACCAAGCAGAATTTGTGCAGGCGATTGCGGCACGTTCACGCTTCCGCGTTTCAGCGGTGCAGGATATACCTGGACCTTGAACAGCAATTGCGGAGGAACACAAAGCGATACTGTTTGCTGCGAAAAAGTAGAAATCTGCTATCCGCCTTTTGCCAATTGCAACGACACACTTTTTGTTTCTTACTACGATACCTTCCTCGGTTGCGGTGGTAGCGGCATGAAAGTAATTCGTGTGCGTCCGCACTTAACGGTAATAGGAAACACCACCGTGTGCGCTAACTCCAGCACAAATTATTTTGTGATGGGTGGATACACTTGTCTGTGGACATTATCACCGGCAGGTCCTACAGTTACACCGGCAGGTCCTCAATCAAACGTGTTTATCAATTGGAATAATGTGCCCGGCACTTATGTACTAACGGTAAAACCTGTTCCGTTTACCCAAGTGTGTGACGATTCTATTCAAATGATTATTACCGTGGTTGCTCCGCCAATAAAACCTGTGATTATAGGCGACACTGTTATTTGCGTGAACAGTACCGTTCAGTATTGCGCCAATTCTACCAATACCATTAGTTGGGTAATTACTGGGGGAACTCCAACAACAGGAAGCGGAAATTGCATTACGGTAAATTGGGGAAACACTCCACCATTTATTGTAAAGGCTTATCAAACCGATAACACTTCGCCATTCTGTTCAAGCGATACAGCCGTGCAAAATGTATATCCTGCAGTGTTAGGAACACCGAGTGTTACAGCACCTTTAACGGGTTGCGCAAACAGCAACAGCAATTTCGTTTGCACTACACTTTATCCAAGCGGAACAACTTATACCTGGAGTATTATTCCTACAAACGCAGGCGCGGTTATTACAGGTCAGGGAACTCCATCGTGCACGGTACAATGGGGCAACAATGCTCCCCAAATTGTTTCGGTCAAGTTAACGGTGAATGCGTGTAACACCTTGCTTTCAAAAACAGTTACACTTACACTTAATCCGGTGCCGGTGTTTACCGTAGCGCAAATCGGAAGTTTATGCCCGGGTGGAAGCGCGCAGTTACAGGGAAGTGTTGCCTCTTACACTTATTCATGGAGCGGACCGAGCGGTTATACATCGAATGCAAATCCTGCAACAATTTTCTTAGCCGGACAATATCAAGTAACAGCTACTGATTTGAATGGCTGCACGGCTCTGTCACAAATATTAGTGCAGAACGTAAGCGGACCAACAGCAAGTATCAGCAGTTTAAGCAGTTTACATTACTGCATTGGCGGAGCTGCTCCGGCTGTAAGTATTTGTGCGCTTGGCAATGCTAACTACACCTACTCATGGAATGTAGGTGGACCAACAACGCAATGCAGAAGTTTCAATGCTGCGGGAAGTTACAATGTAACCATCACCGATATTACTAACAACTGTACGGCTCTTTCGAATACGATTGTCGTTACCGTTGACAGTTGCAACGGTGGCGGCCCCGGAAGTTGTACTTCCAATGGCTTTGTTGATTTTACGCATACTAACTGCAATCCAATTTCATTCACCAATACTTCGGTTAATACAAACGGAAATTATTCATGGAACTTTGGCGACCTTAGTGTTTCTAACCTCACTAATCCTACGCATTCATACGCGCAAGCCGGATATTATGTAGTGTCTCTTTCAGCGTATGTGTACAACACCGCGCATACCGATTCGTGTTTAGTAACTGATACCGCACAAATTGAAATTCCTATTGTAGCGAATTTCGATTTCACTTACGGTTGTTACAACGACCCTGTTTGTTTTAAAGATAAAAGCACGCACACTATCAATAACAATATCCTCAGCTGGTATTGGGATTTTGGTGACGGAAATAATTCACCGGCACAAAACCCTTGTCACATTTACGGAGCAGGCGGAACTTATTATGTATCACTTGTTATCACCAACGGAGTTTGTTTCGATACCATCATAGATACAGTAGTTATTCGCAACCGTCCGAATGCGGCTTTCAGTTTCAGTAATCCGAGTTGTGTAAATATTCCGGTGGTGTACACCGACCTTTCTTCTTCTTTCATAACTTATTGGAGTTGGCATTTTGGCGATGGCGGAACTTCGCTCAACCAAAATCCGCAACATACTTATGGTTCACCAGGCACTTACATAGACACACTAATTGTTCATGACGACCGCGGTTGTTACGACACAGCGGTGAAAGCAATTACCATCAACGCGCCCGTCAATTACGGAAACATAACCGCTTATCCCGATACTATTGTTTGCGCAGGAACGCCTGTATTATTAGTAGCACCAACATGCGGAACATGTACTTACCTCTGGAGCTTTAATAATCTCACGAATGATTCCATAATCGTTAACACCACAGGAATCTATTCAGTAACGCTGAATGACGGAAGCGGTTGTCCTTATTCTACTTTCATTCGCATCATAGTCAACAGCGGTCCACCTGCTATTATTCTGAACACCGGAAAAGATGAATTGTGCTTAGGAGAATACACTACTTTGTTTGTTCCGCTTAATATTAACTGGACGTATGCGTGGACGAGTAACGACCCTAACGCCAACGGACAAACCGGAAATATGGTTTACCCCGGAAGCACGCCACCAGGCACTTATACTTACACGGTAATTATTACTGACACTACAACAGGTTGTGCAGATACATCGTTGCCTTACATCATCATTGTGCATCCGCTTCCTGTTCCGCCAACGATTACAGCACTTGGACCAATCACCATTTGCTTTGGCGATACAGTTACTTTGGTAGGCACGCATCCTGATTCTACTGTAACATTTTTATGGAACACAGGCGATATCAACGACACTATTTTTGTAACGAAAAATGATTGTTACAATTTAACGGTGAAGGATACCAACGGTTGTAAGAACAGCGCGCTGCAATGTGTAACGGTGAATCCTTTGCCTGATATTTGTACGTTCTACGAAGGATGTTTCGATACCTGCTCGCCTTATTTAATTCGCGGACCTTACGGTGTGGGCTACACTTATCTCTGGCTCATGAACGGATTAAGCACAGGAGTGACTACACAAAATTATCTGGCTACCATAAGCGGCACTTATGCTGTTATTGTAACCAACAGTTTTGGTTGCGTAGACACCACAGGCGATTTGAATCTTACACTCTATGCCTGTCCTGATAGTTTATGTGCCGATTTAATTATTGATTCTGTGGCCTGCGATTCGGGACAATACATTCTGCATTATCATGTGTTGAATCAATCGCAAATTGCCGTTACACAAGTCAACTTAGAAATACTTCCTCCGCATTTGAATGTAGCGTATGCACCTAACTTAATCTTCGTAAACATTCCAAGCGGTGGCGGAAGTTCAGGACCATTGACAGCCACTATTTACAATGCGAATGCTGGCGACACGCTTTGTTTCCGTTCGCATATTCTTGCTTACGATAGTTTGGGTCACGAACTGATTTGTTGCTACAGCGATACGCAATGTGTTACGCTTCCAACTTGCGATAGCATTCCTACAGACACCAACTGCTGTTACTTCAATTACTTAGGCGATTCAAGCTGGTGCGAACAAACTCCAACCGGTAATCTTTTCCATTTCCAAATGCGCATCAATGGTTGCGGTACTTTGCAAATGCAAACAGGTCCTAACACATCTATCATTGGCAGTAATCCTTTAGTAATGAACGGCAGCACTGTTATTGTCAACGGTACTTATTCGCCTTCATCACCAAGCGACACAATTGTGTGCATTACATTTGTAATGGGCAACGCTGGCGTTTATTGTAAAGACACTATGATTTGCATTAACCTGCATTGCGCACGCCCTGTTCAGCCATACTGCAATCTGCATTTTGAAGATTCTATTTGTGTGGGTCAAACTACTTCATACAATTACGTTGGAAATCCTGCAGGCTTAACTTTCAACTGGCAGTTCCCGGGTGGAAGTCCATCAACGGCAACCGGTCCGGGTCCTCATTATGTTACTTACAACACAGTGGGCTGCTTCCAGGTTATTTGCATTATCAATAACAACATTGATTGTCTCGATACCATTTGCATATTGCCTCCGCCAGTAGCGTCAATTACTCAAACAGGTAACACTTTGCTGGCTTATCCTTCGGGCTATTCGTATCAATGGTATTCGGGCGGTTTCCCGGGTGCAGTGTTGTTAGCTGGTCAAACTAATCAGTTCTACAACTCAACCGTTACTGGTTTGTATTGTGTGATAGTTTCGCGCAATTATTATTGCAGCGATACAGCTTGCATTGATATGACTTACAACAGCATTGATGAATTAACCGAGAGCAGTTGGAACATTTATCCGAATCCAAACGAAGGTGCGTTCTCGCTCAAAATAAATTCTACTGTTGCTGAAACCGTAGAGTTGAGAGTAACCAATACCATTGGCGAAGTGGTAGACAGAAGAACTTACGAAACGCATACAGGCGAGCAGTATTTCTACATTTCCAATCACTCCTTTGCCACCGGCATTTATTTCGTGCAGCTCAAAACCGAGCGCGGTGTGGGCTTGCGAAGAATGGTGGTGAAATAAAATTGTTTGTGAAGTATAATTAAACAAAAAGCCTCCCGCAGAATTGCGGGAGGCTTTTTTATTTCACTATACGATTCTCAATCCAATACCTTTTCTTCCATCCATTGTTTTCATCGGCAACTTCATTTTCTAAAACGCCACCGTTCTTCTCAATAATTTTTGCAGAAGCAGTGTTTGTTTTATCGCAGGTCACCAAAACTTTTTCCATGCCCAGTTTTGCAGCTTCCTTTAAACCGAGTGCAAGAATTTTTGTTCCGTATCCTTTGCCTCTATGCTTTGGAGCTATGATGTAGCCGATATGTCCGCCAATTTTGAGTAAATGTTCTGTCAGTTCATGTCGCAAAGAAAGATTACCAATGTGCTCATTGCCATCTAGTAACCACAACACCGTTTCGTTCACATATTCTTCAGGCAAACCGATACCGTGTTTGTAACCAATGAGTGTGTCGCAGTATTTCTGGAAATTATTTTCGTCAATAGCAGTGCGTAAAAAATGCACGTTACCATCGGCTACAATGCCTTTTACCGATTCAAGAAAAGAATCTTTATAGAGTGGCGATGGAGAAACAAGTTGCATCTGTATTTAAGTCCGCCCCTTTAGGGAAGGATTTAGGAGGGGTTACACCGCAAAACTTTCACCACATGCGCAGGTGCGCGTAGCGTTTGGATTTTTAAACTCAAATCCTTTGCCGTTTAATCCGTCAGAAAAGTCGAGTGTAGTGTTGCACACATAAAGAAACGAGCGAAGGTCGGTTACTAATTTCACGCCTTTGTCTTCAAACTCCTGGTCATCGGCATTTATTTTATTGTCGAAATCCATTTTGTAAGAAAGCCCCGAGCATCCGCCCCCGTTAACCGTAACGCGAACGAAATATCCTTCTTTGTTATCGTGGGCAATTATTTCTTCAATCTTCTTTTTGGCTGTTTCAGATACAAATAGCATGGCTGTATATTTTGATGATGCGAATTTAGTCAATAATCATTCCTTTGCCGCGAATCAGAAATTTTGGCACATGAATAAAATAGACCACATAGGAATTGCCGTTAAGGATTTAGAAAAATCGAATGCGCTCTTTGCAAAACTCCTCGGCTCACCGCATTATAAAATTGAAGAAGTGGAAAGCGAGAAGGTGAAAACTTCTTTCTTCAAAACAGGCGAAAGCAAAATTGAATTAGTAGAAGCCAGCAACCCCGAAAGTGCAATTGCCATGTTTATAGAAAAGCGAGGCGAAGGAATGCACCACATTGCTTTTGATGTAGATGATATTGAAAAAGAAATCGAACGTCTGAAAGCCGAAGGTTTTGTTCCAACTGGTTCCGGCAAACCTTTTCGCGGAGCCGATAACAAACTCGTCATTTTCTTCCATCCTAAAACCACCAACGGAGTTTTGATTGAGCTTTGTCAGGAAATTAAATGAGCAAATACAAACACATCTTCTTCGACCTCGACCATACCCTTTGGGATTTTGAAACCAATTCCAAACTAGCCCTTCAACAAATTTTTACCGAACAGAAATTGAGCGAAAAAGGAATTCCGGTGTTCGATAATTTTTTAGCACGTTACAAAACCATTAACGACCGCTACTGGGCGCGCTATCACAATAACATGGTGACCAAAGAAAAACTGCGCCACGGAAGATTTTATGATGCACTTAAAGAATTTGGAATTGACGACACAGCTTTGGCAGAAACGATGGCGCAAAACTATCTCGACATCAGCCCGAGAAAAACCGCTTTGTTTCCTGATGCGGTTGAAGTGCTAGGTTACTTGCAGAAAAAATATTCGCTTCATTTAATTACCAACGGCTTTGCCGAAGTGCAATGGATTAAACTCGAACACAGCGGACTGAAACCTTTCTTCGAACACATTATAATAAGCGAAGAAGTAGGCACACAAAAACCCGACAAAGCCATTTTTGAAATTGCTATGGAGCGCGCAAAAACAAATGCAACTGAATGTGTAATGATTGGCGATAACTACAACACCGATATAGTTGGGGCAAAAAGTGCGGGTGTGGATCAGATATTTTTCAATCCGAAAAAGAACCGTAGCCGCAGGCTTGAGGTTACGCACGAAATAAATTCGTTATTGGAATTGAATGAGATTCTCTAATCAATATTCATCATGTTCCAAGCCAAACCAATTTCATCATAATCTTCGTCACCTATCTCTACCACTTCATTTATTTCAAAATCGGGTTTAAACTTTCGGTAGAAATCAAGCGTTGGATTTTTTGTAAGCACAAAAACAGAAAAAGACTGAAAGCCGAGTTTGCGCAGTTCATTTACCCCATGCAAAAAGAGTTTTTTGCCTAAACCGAGCTGGTGTTATTTCTTCAACAGATAGAGCGCATAAATTTCTCCTTCGGTTTTGGTTGCATTATCGCGGGCTTTTCCTCCCGAAACAAATCCGACTACTTCTTCTTTCTCATTGGAAACAACTGCATTAAATTTTTGAGTATTAGGATGCGAAAGAATAAACTTCCATCGCTCCTCTCCTTCTGCCAAACTCATCGCATCTAAATACACATCACTCACAATACCGCGATAGGTTTCCTGCCAGCTGTGATATTTAACCGATGCAATAGCCATTGCATCATCAATTGTTGCAGCGCGTATGTTGAAGTTTTGCATAACTGAACGTTTAATCTTCCAAAGCAGCAGCAATGGCTTTGGCAATTTCTGCGAGTTCTTCTTTTGGCAAAGTCAATTTCGGGCTGCTGAAATTAATAGTATCTGAACGTAGAGGAATCAAATGAATGTGTGCATGAGGAACTTCCAAACCAATAACTGCAACTCCTACGCGCTTACACGGAACCGCTTTATCAATAGCGCGCGCCACTCTTTTTGCAAACAACATCATACCCGAAAGTATTTCGTTGTCGAGGTCGAAAATGTAATCAGTTTCCTGTTTTGGGACTACGAGTGTATGTCCTTTTGCCAGCGGAGAAATATCGAGAAAGGCTAAATAATTTTCATCCTCTGCTACTTTGTAACAGGGAATTTCGCCATTGAT
>CANJRM010000072.1 GCA_947476645.1 Bacteroidota bacterium | reverse complement strand
TGAAAAGCGTTCCGCTTAAACAACGGAACGCTTCTTTCACACTCAATCATTTTTGTTGCTATGTCTTTAAAAACTCTTTTATTTTTAATCATGAATACCACATTAAATATTAGTTCTCAAGTCCACTTTGATCTGACAACGTACAGGTACAGGTTTTGGTACAAGTTTAATTCTTAATTCATGGTAACTGAATTGCTTTGCGTTTAAAGGAAAAAATTGACGAAATATTAATCTGCCTTACAAGCAGAGGGTCACAGGTTCGAACCCTGTATCTCCCACAAACATAATCAGGCGATTAGGATGCAAATCTTAATCGCTTTTTTATTTGTGCATGTATTGTGCATGTAAAACTATTCCTAGTCGTTAGTAGCATATACATGGTTATTAGTAACCAAAAAACCCTTGACTTTAAAACCGGTACCTGAACCAATCTTTTTGTTGGTTTCATCAAGAAATGTTATTGCACATATTGGTTGCGAGCATGTATTCCAAATTTTTTTGTACATGTAAATTGATAAAGATGTTTAGGAATATATAATAACCAAGTGAAAGTTCGATTATTGATTAAGAAAAGAGGTTATGTTTCCCTTTTCCCAAATTGCGCTAATCATATAATTTAGAGAAGGTACATATAAACAGTATTCATAAAATTTTATTTCGGGCTCATCGTTTTTCACCTCAAACCAATCGTTTTTCCAAATTTGTTGTGTTCGATCATCTCCGTAATAAGACATTCCTTTTTGGAAAACTTCCTGAGCTACAGTCCCGGAGGGAGGAGGGAAGCCCTTATTGAATAGGGAATAATATCGCCAATCATCAGATTTTTTGAACCATTTCATTTTGTTGTCCTGACAGCATACTAAAAAAACGGGATGGTTTCCATTATCCTTCTTAACGAACTTTAGTAAGGCGGCTGTTTTACTTACTTGAAATCTTTCGGCTAAATGCTCAATGACCCTATGTGCAAAGATGATGCGTCACTACGCAATATAATTACGTAGATAAAAATAGTTTCGTTTATCCAATAGATTTATTTTAGAGGTTTCAAAATTTACCCGAACTTATGGGATACAGATTTCTCTCATCAGCACATATTGATTCAGATGATTGTTCGCTATGGGAAAGAAAATTTAAGGAGTGCAGTATGCAATGGCTGAATCATAACCAAATTATTCCATCCACAGATGGAAGGTATGTAACACTCAATGCAGTTCCGTTAATGGAAGCTGAGAAGAATACGGACTGGCGAGTTAGCCCAAAATCATTTTACCTGAGTATAGATGGTCCCCTTAAACATAAATCTGGGTTAGGAAAACCGATAAAAGACACAGAACAGATTTTTCTACTGAAGGATAAGCGAATAGAGATGAACACTGATATGCACAGAGGCGCACTAGGATATGCAAAACCGGAATGCGATGATTTGATGTTTGATGATTATGATACAGCTATTAAATATGCACTTAGTCTTCATCGAAACACAGAAAGCAGTTTATGGCAATACTGCGATACTAAGTTCGAATTGCTACATGACTTTGTAGGTGAAGAAGTATACATTACTTAAAAGTCAATATTAGTTTCGCCCACATTGTAAGTCATTGCCTTAACTTATGAATTTACCAGAGTTAGATTTGAAACAATTAGGTATTAATGACCGGTGTATGCCTTTTGATGGCGCTACTATGGATGTGCTTGAAAAAGATAAAGATGCAGTGGATATTATGAGCCGACTGTTTGAGCTTTTCAGGAAAATGAAGTATGAGTTTTACTCACCCGGCAATTCACCCAGAAGGAGGGCATGCGGAGAGATGTATTATCCGTTTGTTATTGTCCCGCCATATTGCGAAGAACATACACTGTTATATAATTTCTGCAAGGATGATGCGGTTTTGATTAAGGCATACAGCGAGTGTGTTTCTGCACTTACCGAAAAGGCCGTAGCTATCAAATATCGAATAATGAATGCTCAAAAATTGGAATTGCTGTCTTCACCAGAGTTTGCAAACGGAGTAATTTTGAAATCGAAAGCATTGAACCAAAAAGGCATGCAGATAGTGTTAGACTCTTATAAAAATATCCCGGAGGAAATTTTAGGAAGGTTGCATTTTTAATTTCCAGCAGTTTACTTTTTTCAGATTGGTAAGTCATAGAAAGAAGCAACTTTGTATAAATCCTGCTAGTATGGCTTTGAAACTAAAACTGTGTTTTAAAAAAAATATTTTTTAAAACACAGTCCGTCCTACAGTCCGTCCTTTAAAAAAAATATGGCGTATTTAATTGATAAACAATTAAATACGCCATATAAAAGTGCTCCCGAAGGGAGTCGAACCCCTAACCTTCTCATCCGTAGTGAGATGCTCTATCCAGTTAAGCTACGGGAGCATTCCTTTAAAAAGGAGCGCAAATATAAAACTTCAACTCAATTTTTAAACCGCTTCGCTTAAAAAAACAAAACAGTTTCATGTTATCGCGCTTCGGTTAACAATCATTTGCGCAAATAGTTTTTTCGTATAGGTTTGCCACCCGCTTAATGCGGACTATTATTTACGAAACAAAAATTTATGCCTGATAAGAATGTTAAAGTAAATCTCAAGAACTTAAGTTTCTCTGATTCTGTTTCCTATTATTTTGACAAAGCCGCACCGTTTACGGGTGCTCCTCAAGGTCTTCTCGACCAAATTAAAACCTGCAACAGTATTTACAAAATGAATTTCCCCGTTAAGTACGGAAATGAGGTTCGTGTAATTGAAGCTTACCGGGTGCAACACTCGCACCATCGCATGCCTACCAAAGGAGGAATTCGTTACTCTCTTCAGGTTGACCAGGATGAAGTAATGGCGCTGGCTGCATTGATGACTTATAAATGTGCTTTGGTAGATGTTCCGTTTGGCGGAGCAAAAGGAGGAATTAAAATTTCTCCGCGCCAAACATCGCCTGAAATTCTGGAGAACATTACCCGCAGATATACGACTGAGTTAGTGAAGAAAAATTTCATCGGTCCCGGCATTGATGTGCCGGCTCCTGATTACGGAACTGGCGAACGTGAAATGGCGTGGATACTCGATACCTATGTTACCCTTAACCCCGGTGAAATAAACGGCTACGGTTGTGTTACCGGTAAACCTGTTTCACAAAATGGCATACACGGAAGAACAGAAGCTACAGGAAGAGGTGTGGTGTATGCGCTCAACGAAATTTGTTCGTATGCCGATGATATGAAGGACATTAAGTTGACCAAAGGATTAGATGGCAAGCGTGTGATAGTGCAGGGTTTAGGTAACGTGGGTTATCACACAGCACGTATTATTCGTGAATACGGTGCTAAGGTAATTGCCATTGCAGAAGCAGATGGTGCTGTATATGATGAGAACGGAATTGACATTGACGATTTGTATAAATACCGTCAGGAGAAAAAATCGGTGAAGGGCTATCCGAAAGGAAAAGTAATTGCTGATTCTATTTCGGCTCTTGAGTTGGATTGCGATATTCTTATTCCTGCGGCACTTGAAAGACAGATTACCGAAAAGAACGCACCGCGCATTAAAGCAAAAATTATTGCCGAAGCTGCTAACGGACCTATTACTCCTGCCGCTGAACAAATATTGTTGAAGAAAGGCGTAATGATTATTCCTGATATTTATGTGAATGCCGGTGGTGTTACGGTTTCTTATTTCGAATGGCTGAAGAATCTTTCGCATGTGCGTTTTGGTCGTATGCAAAAACGCTGGGAAGAAAAACACCAGACCAATTTCATTAAGCTGATTGAAGACCTTACGGGCAAAACCGTTCCTAAGGCGCGCATTGACAGTTTGATTCACGGGGCAGATGAAATTGATTTAGTGAACAGCGGTTTAGAAGACACGATGATTGAAGCTTACCAGGATATTCGTGAATTTAAGAAGCGCAGAAAATCGGAGATTGATATTCGCACGGCTGCGTTTGCGGTGTCTATCAATAAGATTAAGAACAGCTACTACGCAATGGGAATCTTCCCTTAATGCTGAATGTGGAATTCAGAATGCAGAATGGAATACAAAAACAAAAGCCGTCACAATATTGTGGCGGCTTTTGTTTTTGTATTGTTTTGATTTACTCCACTACCAACTTTCCTGCCTTCATGTTTTTGCCATCGCTGGTGAGTAGGTATTGATAAATACCTTTTGAAAGTTTTTCGTTGTGGTAAGTGTAAGCAGTTCTGCCGCCAACTATTTTTATTTCATCAACCGCTGAGCCGAGTTGATTGAAGATGCGGATAGTTGCTTTTTCAAAATCGGCATTGGTGATAAAGAATGTGGTTTCGCTACTGAACGGATTTGGCACCACACTTACCAATACTTTTGATTCGCTCAAATTTTTAATTCCTGTGTAAGTACAAGTCCCATCGCTGACGTTGGCGAGCGGGTTGTAGTTATCTGCCGTTGAATCGATGCAGCCATAAACTCGCAGCACACAACTTCCCGAATCTACATTTGCTAATGGATTGTAGTTGATACATGCGGTATCTGTTGCACCAAAGGTTACACATGACGTAAGTGAAGTAAGCGCCTTAAACGCATTCACTTTCCCATTGCCGTATTCGGGATTTGCAATAGCTGTAGTGAATGAATCTTTAGTAGCGGTGCAGATGAGTATTGTTTTTATTTCATCGTAATTGGCTGTAGGTCGTTGTTCTAAATACAATGCTGCAATACCTGCAACGATTGGCGATGACATGGAAGTTCCTCCATTGCGTATGTGACGCTTAGTCACAGAAACTTTCTTACGATTCTGTGCGCTGGTGGCGAGTGAAATGAAAACTGAATCGCCTGTGCAGATGGTGGTGCTGCCTGTAGCCATTACATCGGGTTTCAAACGTTCATCGCGGGTGGGGCCAAAACTTGAAGTAGAAAAACGCTTGCCCACAATTTCATTGTAAGGCGAATCAATCATGCTGCGGTAAACAGAGTCGCGGTCGAAGTAGCCCGCGCGGTTAGAGTAGTTGCCCACGGTAATTACTTTATCGCTGTTTTGCCAGCTCGATACCATTGTTTTTAAATAATCGGGGTGACGATAGTTAGCGTATTGAATAGGAATTCCTCCACTTAATGTTGAAGTCATATCGGCACTGCCAATTAAAACACTACTGCTCCACAAATCGAATTTGCCAGAGCCCGAAGTTTGCAAACGCCAGTAATTTGAAACATCAACAGGGTGAATTAAAAATTCGATATGGTAACGCCCTTCATCTAACGAAACAGAAATAGCTACCTGACCTAACTGATTAACGCCCTGATAAAGATTTTGTGTGGTAGTAACACTATTGCCCGGAGCAGGATTAAAGATGATAGAAGGCACCGAGAAATATTGCAGGCGACCTAAATCATTTCCGCTGTTATCGTTGCAGCCAACGGTAAAAAGCGCATGACTGAAATCGGCAGTATCTGCCCACAGATCGAAATAAACTTCGTTGTAAAAATTGTTGTACGTAAAAAATGTATAAGCCGAATCGGCAGGAATGCTGTAACCAAGGTGATGCGCTACATCGCCACCGTTTCCGGCAGCGGCTACAAGCACGCGTCCGTTTCGCGCATCGAGCATTGATTCAATTAGAGAAGTTGCCAAATCTTTTCCATCGTGTGAACCATAATAAGTTCCTATGCTCGTATTAATAACGCAGGGCTTGCCGAGGGCATCGGCTTTTTTGAAAATATAATCCACGGCATCGGTAACATGGGTCATAAAATCGTTGTCGTTTTCGTTGATACGCACAGCAATAATATCAGCTTCAGGAGCCACACCGGTAAACTCGCCTTCGTGCACAGTGCCATCCATGCTGTGACCATTACCCGCTGCAATACCCGCCACGCAAGTGCCGTGTCCGTTATCGCTCGCAGGGTCGAGGTGGGTGCAGTTGCCGTTGTCTAAATCAATCCAGTTCCATTGGTTGCCGTAAGCATAAGGCAGAGGCGCGTTGCTGCCGCTGGCAACCTGGTCCCAAATGAAACGGATGCGCGTGCTGTTATCGCTCGGCTTGCGAAAATCGGCATGGGGCCAATAGATGCCGCCATCAATAATGCCTACGACCACGCCACGACCTTTGTAAGTTTGCGAAAGAGGCGCGGCACCCAGCAACACGCTGTCAATATTATTTCGAATACGCGCGGTGTCCATCAGAAAAACGCCTTTGGCTCCTTTGCTTTCAATTTTTTCAACGGCTTTGTTTTGCGAAAAAGCAATCAGATTTTTTTCAGGAATTTCAATAGATGAAACGCGGTTGTAACTGTATTTGAATTTGCCTCCAAGGTCTTCGGCTAATTGTTTAATTTTTTCTTCATCGCCTTTTACCAATAGCGGAACGAGTTTGCCCGTCAGGTTTTCGTGTTGCAGATGGTTATAGAAACGCAAATCGAATTTGGTGGTAACCGTTTGTGCAAAGCTGTTTGCAGCAAGGAGGAGAAGAGCAGGAAGGAGAAATCTATTCATGAGAAATGATTTAGAGCACTCTGTCATCCTGAGCTTGTCGAAGGATGGTTCGACAGGCTCACCATGACATGGCGTTTGTTCTTCTTACAAGTTTAGTTCTTTTCAATAAGAACTTTAGGGGCTAAATGTTTACAAGCTAAATGGCGTATGGTTTCAAATACAATTTTTAGAGGGGAGAAGATTCCATTTAACGGTACGAATAGGGCGTTTGGGTGTACGAAGATTCCATTTCATTGTACGAAGCGAGCGTTTCACTGTACGAAGATTCAATTCAACTGTACGAAGGGAGCATTTCATTGTACGAAGACTCGATTCCACTCTACGAAGAGTCACTTGCACTGTACAAAGGGAGCATTTATGGGCACGAAGATTTGTGTTTACTCCTTATTGTTAGGCGTTAAGCACTGAAAGCAATGAGTTTTGAGGGAAAATTGGGTTTTCTTGTTGGTGGCGCAGCGCTCTCGCTACAGAAAGCGGGATGAAACAAGAGCCGATGCTAAACGCCAAGAAGGGCGAATCTCTCTCAGGGGTCCCGATAGCTATCGGGGATGAGGCGGAGATCCTACGCGAAACTCCCCCCACAAAAAAAACCGCTTCATCATTGAAGCGGTTTTTTTTATGGGGGTATTAAATGATTTAGAAATAAACTAATCTTCTTACATCGGCTAAGTGCTTAGCCAGGCGTATAACCTGAGCGGTGTAACCGTATTCATTATCGTACCAGGCGTAAACCACTACGCGTAAACCATCTTCAGATACAATAGTGGCTTTACTGTCAATTTCACAAGCGTGTGAGTTGCCTATTACATCGCTCGATACTATTTCGTCAGAAATTGAAAAATCAATTTGCTCTACCAGCTTGCCATATAAAGAGGCATCGCGCAAAAACTTGTTTACTTCCTCTACCGATGTTTTGCGCTTAACGGTCAAACTCAAAATAGCGAGCGATACATTCGGCACGGGCACACGCACCGCGTTTGAAGTCAGCTTGCCTTTCATAAACGGAAATATTTTTGTAACCGCTTTCCCTGCACCGGTTTCGGTAATTACCATATTGATGGGTGCACCACGTCCTCTGCGCGATTTCTTGTGATAGTTGTCGAGCAAATTCTGGTCGTTGGTATAAGCGTGAACAGTTTCAATATGCCCTTGCTCAATGCCCAGTGAATTTTCGATAACATCAATTACCGGAACAATAGCATTGGTAGTGCACGAAGCAGCCGAGAAAAGTTTACCCGTAGCAGCCGTATATTTTTCGTGGTTTACTCCGTAAACAATGTTTGGAATTTCGCCCTTGCTCGGTGCAGTCAAAATAACCATGCCTGCGCCTTTGGCTTTCAGGTGCTCACCCAAAGCGGCTTCATCGCGCCATACTCCGGTGTTGTCAATAATTATTGCGTTGTCAATACCGTAAGTGTTGTAATCAATTTCAGATGGCGTTTTTGCCGAAATCATTTTAACGGTATGTCCGTTAATGTTGATAGCGTTATTCTCCGGGTCAGGAACCACCACACCACCAAATTTTCCGTGCACCGAATCTTTGCGCAACAAGCTGGCGCGTTTGGTCAAATCATCAGTCGCGCGTTCGCGGGTAACAATTCCTTTTAAGCGAAGCTGGTGACCGCTGCCTGCGTGGTCCATTAAAATACGTGCAGCCAATCTTCCTATTCGACCAAAACCATACAACACCACATCGCGCGGAACGAGTTTGCGTTTATCGGCACCAATAAATTCAGCCAGTTTAGCTTTTACAAATTCATCTACACTTCCAAAGTTTTTGCCTTCGGCATTGTATTCATTTGAAAGACGACCCAAATCAATTTTAGAAGGCGCTATGTTGAGTTTAGAAATAGCCAAAGCTAAATCGCGCGATAGCGTTATAGAAAGTGCCACCCCTGCAAACTGCGAAAGGTAGTTGTGGTCGTGAATAATTTCACTTAGCTTTTTATCAAAAAATTTTCTGCGGAACAAAACCAGTTCAATATCTTTTTCGAGCAAAAGTTTGCTGGCGGTGTTTTGTAATTCAAGCGTGGCTTTTTCACTTTCTACCCATTGTTTTAGTTCCTTGTCGTAGTTGTCTGCCATTGGTATATGCGTTTATTGATGAACAAGTTTTTTTAGCGTGCGCGAATATGAAAAGAATTCGCAAATGCGGTGATGACGAAAGTCTTAGAAAGTAATCTTCTCCAAGCCCTGACCAGCAGCGAGTAACTCGGCAATGTCAAACACTTTTACATCCTGTTGTTTGTCTTTCGATTTAACGCCATCGGTCAACATGGTATTGCAGAAAGGGCAAGCGGCAGCCACAATGGTTGCTTCAGTTTCAAAGGCTTCTTCGGTGCGGGCAATATTGATTCTCTTTTTGCCGGGCTCATCTTCTTTAAACATTTGCGCTCCTCCTGCTCCGCAACACAAACCTTTGGTGCGACAGCTTTTCATTTCTACTAATTCTGCATCCAGTTCTTCAAGAACCTTGCGTGGTGCTTCGTAAATTTCATTGGCTCTGCCCAGGTAACACGAATCGTGGTAAGTAATTTTCTTTCCTTTGAACGAAGCGGCATCGGTTATTTTAATTCTTCCTTCGTCAATTAAATGTTGCAGGTAAGTAGAGTGGTGAATCACCTCATAATTTCCACCCAGCGAAGGATATTCATTCTTCAAAATATTGAAACAATGCGGACAGGTAGTTACAATTTTCTTTACTCCGTAATTGTTCATCACTTCAATATTCTGCAATGCCAGCATTTGAAATACAAACTCGTTGCCCGCTCGTTTTGCAGGGTCGCCTGTGCAGCTTTCTTCGGTGCCCAGCACCGCAAATTTAATGTTGAGGTGATTAAGAATTTTTACAAACGAGCGCGTTACTTTTTGCGCGCGCTGGTCAAAACTTCCTGCACATCCCACCCAAAAAAGAACTTCGGGGGTTTCGTTGGCTGCTGAGTATTCAGCGTATGTTTTTACTTGTAGCATTGATAATTGCTTTTTATGATAACGATTTTATGCTTCGCAATGATTACACCGATAACAGCCGATGATTACGCAGATAAAACCAAATACAAATTCTAATCCCTATTCATTCTTCCAATTAAGCCTATCCTGCTGACTAAACTGCCAAGGTGCACCGTTGTTTTCCATGGCGGTGAACATACCGTTCCATTCAGCAGGAGCGTTTGATTCTTCCATTATTAAGTTTCTGCGCAGTTGCACAATAATGTCGAGCGGTGAAATCATGACAGGACATTCTTCCACACAAGCATTGCAGGTGGTGCAGGCACGCAATTCTTCTACACTTATAAAATTGTTTTCGATTAAACTCTTGCCATCATCTTTCCAAACACCATTGTTTTCAGCCACTATACTTCCTACTTGCTCTAAGCGGTCGCGGGTGTCCATCATAATTTTGCGTGGAGAAAGAAGTTTGCCTGTTTGGTTCGCAGGACAAGCCGCTGTGCATCTTCCGCACTCGGTGCAGGTATAAGCATCCAATAAGTTTTTCCAACTCAAATCAAAAACATCTTTCGCTCCAAACTTCACAGGAGTTGCATTGGCATCAGCAGGTGGAGGAGTAGCACTTGGATCCATCATCAACTTAATTTCCTTAGTTATTTCAGGCATGTTGCTGATATAACCCTTCGGATTTAACCTCGCGAAATAAACATTGAAGAATGCGAGAATAATGTGCAGGTGTTTTGAATAAGGCAGATAAACAAGAAGCGCCAACACACCTACCATATGTCCCCACCAGCCGAGGCGCTCAACTACATGCAGTGCGCTATAACTCCAATCAGAGAAAAAATGCATCAACAGTCCGCTTACGGCAAATCCATATTCTCCGTGATGCATCGCCATGTCTGCACTGTTCATACTGAAAATACAGATGAGCAAATAAATTTCGGAAAGAAGAATAGTTGCTGCATCCTGAACAGGAAAACCTTTTAACTCGGGTTTGTTGAGGCGCGGAACTTTGATAAGAAATCTTCTTGAAAGAAAAGCAACCGTAGCAATGAAAACGAAAATGGAAACTATTTCAATAAACGAAATGGTAAACACATAAATGAAACGAAGCGCGGCAATATTTTCTACAGCATGAAAAATAATACGGTGAGTGCCGAGCACGCCATCGGTAAAAATTTCAATCAATTCAATTTGGGTAACAATGAAACCGAAGTAGATAAAGAAGTGAAGCACAGCCGGAGTCATGTTCTTGAACATCTTCTTCTGTCCAAAAGCAACGAGTAGAACGTTCTTGATTCGCTCGGGTTGATTATCGCTCAGGTCTTCTTTTTTGCCGAGCAATATGTTTTTATAAACTCTTCTGTAACCACGATAAGCATAGATAGCAGCCATGGCGGTAAAGGAGATAAAAAGGAAAATCTGGAAGTATGTTATCATAATATTGTGTGAGCGGGACGAAAATAGAAAAGCCGTTGGAAGTTTTGAGTACATGCAACCTCTTTGGCAAAAAACAATCTCTACTTAGGAGAAAATAATTGACTAAGAATACCTGACCATTTACACAATTGCTATTTTAGTAGTATCTAAGTAAAAGGCGACACACCTTAAATGAAGAAGGTTATCAAACAATAATTCTCCGATAGTTTCTTTCTACTTTCTGTAATGAATAGCGCAGCCGATGGAGTATCCGCTGTTTACAGTAACAGGTTTGCCTGCTAACAATTCATCGAGCGCGTTAGCGATGTAAGAAGTTTTTACGAGTTCGGGGTGAGCCCCGTTGTCGTCAATGGCACCGCTGTATTTTATTATCCATTGCTTATTCTCTTTCCAGATAACGAAAGCATGTGGTGTTTTTTCGGCTTTGAAATCTTTAGCAACTGCTTGTGAAGGGTCGAAGAGATAAGGGAAAGCGTATTTCTTTTCTTTAGCGAGCTTTGCCATGTTGGGTAAAGATTCGTTGGCGAACATGATGGTGTCGGAAGAGTTGATGAGTAAAAGAGGAATATGAAGTCTGGAATACTTTGCGTTGAGTTGATTCAAACGCTCGTGATAAAGTTTTGCGAAAGGGCAGTGAATGCAGGTGAAGATGACGACAAAGCCCTTCGCGTCTTTATAATCTTTGGTGGAAAGTATTTTGCCGTCAACATTTTGAAGAGAGAAATCTTTGACGATTCTCTTTTCTGTTTCTGCTGCGCTGGTGCACAACAGAAACAGAAGTAGAACAGCGGTAATGCGCGCAAAGACTCTTCGCATGTTTTAATCCTTGATAAATTTCTTTGTAATTGTATTGAACTTAGAATCGGTAAGTGCAACAAAATAAATTCCCGAAGGAAGGTTAGCAATATCAATTCCGTTATCGAGTTGCGGTTGAGGAAGCATGTAAACGCTTCTGCCTGCAATATCGCTCATGCGCACATAGTAAACACCTGCGTTTTCTTCGGGCAACTGAATAAATAATTTGTTGTGTGCGGGGTTCGGATAAAGATTGAAATCGGTGCCTATGTTTGTTTCGTTAATGCCGCTTGTGTTATCTCCCTTTACAACAAATTGCCCCATCATGCCGCCATCTTCGTGCGGACCAAAGTGACAGTGATACATGAACGGATGAATAGAATCGGAGTAGTCATCGAACTTTGCCACGAAGGTGGCTGAAGAGCCGATGGGGAGATACAACACATCTTTCCATCCGCTTTCATAAGCGCCAACTGCGCCTGTGCTGCGCGAAACCAATTTGAATTCTACATCGTGAATGTGGAAGGCGTGACCAAAAACATTGCTGTTGGTGATAGTCCACTTTTCAATGTCGTTAAGGTTAACGGTTTTGTTGATGACGTTGAAGTCGAAGTGGGTGTTATCTAAACCAAAAGGATTGCCGGGCTGACCGGGAAGCCCTCCTGTAACGGTAACTGATTTGTTGACGGTAGCATCTGAAGCTGTCCAATACGTATTGTTAGCAAGCGCAACAGGCAAAGCAGTAATTGCGTTTGCTGTGGCAGCAGTTACGTTAATGTGCAGCAAGGTGAATGTTTTATTGTTGAGCAAACTTCCGAACTGCCCGCTTTGTGCAGTTTCGCCACCGGGGAAACCAAGTGCAAAGCCACCATTGTAGGCGTTGAGGTTGACTGTATCACCAATGTTATTGGTGCCGAGGTCAACAAGGATTTCGATGCGCTCGCCTACCGCAAGTATCACGCGGGTTTCTGCCACGGGAGCATTCAGCAAACCGCCATCGTTGCCTATGACGTAGAAAGTTCTTCCATCGCTGAAACCTAAATTGTAAGCGCGTTCCATTTCGGCATTCAGGATTCTTAAACGAACCATTTGCTTAGGCAGATTCACCTGCGCGTTAGGCGTTCCGTTGGTGAGCATATAGTCGCCATAAGAGCAGTTGATGTATGTCATGGCATTGCTGCCATCGTATCTGCGGCTGGTGAGCATCAGCGGAATATCATCAATGCCATAAGTGCGCGGAAGTGCAAGAGCGGCTTCCTGCGGGTCGCGGACGATGATGAAACCGCCAAGACCCTTGGTCATTTGTTCCTGTGTCATTTCGTGAAGGTGCGGGTGATACCAGTAAGTAGCCGCGTTGTTGGCCACCTTCCAGTAAGGTTGCCAGATGGTGCCCGGTGGAATAACCTGATGAGGGCCGCCATCCATTACCGCAGGCAGATGCATGCCGTGCCAGTGCAGGGTGGTAGAATCGTTGAGGTAGTTGTGCACGTTCATGTGCACGGTATCGCCTTTATTAAAAAACAAAGTAGGTCCCCAGAAATCACTGTTTACACCGGCTGTAACGGTTTGGTTGCCGCTGCGAATTTGCTTAAAGGTGTCAATGAGATTTAAATTGAAAGTGGTTCCTGAGAGTGTATCGGGAATCCAAAGTGTGTTGAATTGCGCGCTTGAAAATTTAGTAAGAGCCGCAAAAAGGAAGAGGGTAAAAATGCGTTTGAGTATACGGTTAATGATTTTGTTTTTTGATTAGACGATGATAGGGGGAATTTCCTTTGGTTTGTACCCACCCCGACTTCGCATGCGCGAAGTCACCCCTCCCTGCTACGCAAGGAGGGGAAAACAAAAAAGCCCCCCGAGTGTTCGGGGGGCTTTTTGTTTGGGATGGTAGTAGGTGAAAAGTGTTAAAAAACGACATTTTAGAGAAAAAGCTGCCTGAATTGAGAAAAAACCGAGTACCTGAACGAGATAGCAGCATGTGGAAAGTGAATTGACGCGTAAGGGAACTCAATAGGCGAGTACGGGAATGAAGCCGGTGGTCGATAGTGAGAAAAAGCAGCGTGTGGAAAGTGAATTGACACGTACGTGAACTCAATTGACGCGTACGGAAATGAAGCCGGTGGTCGATGGTGAGAAAAGGCAGTGGGAGAAAGTGCTTTGAGTGCTGCGGTGATGGTGTGCGAGGCGTGGGTGCAGATTAAAATTTGTTTGCAAACCCAAACACAAACCCAAACCCTAATCCTTAATCGTAATAAGTGTAACTAACAACAATACTTCCCGTGCCTGAACCTGTAGCAGTTTGCGTAAGTTTTGTAACGCGGTTGTTAGCATCAAACTCGTAGGTAAAGTCGTTGGTAGATATACTGCCTGCAAATTTATAAACCGAACTGCTCAATAAATTTTTTGAAGACTTACCCCAAATGCCAAATCCTGCATTGTCATTTCCTATCGTGTTTATTTTATCGGTGAAATACGTATAAGCCCAAAAGAAACCTGTGGGCTGTGTTTCGTAATGCAGCGAATCTAAATTTTCATTTCGCCACACATCAGTAAAATTCAACGGACCAATACCGCCAGGTTGTAAGGTGCGCGAAGTTTGATAGCCCGCTGAATCGTAAGTATAAGAATCAGTGCCATCGCTGCTCACATAACCCTGACTGTTGAGCGTATATATAGTAGTATCCGATGCAATGGTTTGCCCCGCATTGAAATGATAACGCGTAACCAAACCGCTTGAATAAACATAAGAAACGTATGAACCGTCAGAAGCCGCCTGCTTTATGCAGCGCGCAGAACTGTCATAGAAAAATGTATCCACGTTTTGTCCCTGCTCGTGCGTAGTTTTAATCTTACCAAACCAGGGGTCGTGAGGAAGTATAGGAGGAGTGTTATCGCTCTTACTACAACCGCCCGTAAACAAAAGCACGAGCAGTGCACACGCAAGTATACCCGCCAAAATTGTTTTTGATTTTTTCATTGACTGTTTTTATAAGGAGTTGAAAGTATTTTTTTCTGGTATCAACACACAAGTTGATGAAACACAAACCGGCTGCTATCTCCTGTCTCACGTCTACTGTAAATGCTCCGCCTTCCATTTCATAGCGGTTTCTACGCGCACTTTGCCGCTCGGGTGGTCAAAGAAAAATATCTCCTCCCATTTGCCCGGGTTCAGCTTGCGGTATTCTGAAAGCATAATATCTACATGCGCTTCGGCATCGGGTTCGCGCGCAGCGTTTAAACCAAACTGGTCGGCCTCCATTTCCTGCGTGCGAATCATGGTATTGGTTACCGGAGTAGCAATAAACGTAACGAGCGAAATAATTACCGCCAGCAAAGGCAGCCCCGCAATATCGCTGATGTCTTCAATGCCGAGTGTGCCGCCCCATTTGCTCAATACTTTATTAAGCAGCCAGTTTACAATAGCAAACACTAAGAAGATGAACACGCCAAATTCAATAATGCCTTTGTAAACGTGGTTGAGAACATAGTGCCCCATTTCGTGCCCCATCACCGCGCGCACCTCGGCAGGTGTGCAGCGGTTCAGCAAATTATCGTTAAGCGAAATGCGCGTAGTGCTGGCAAAGCCGCTCACGTTAGCACTCACGCGCTTGCTCTGTTTACTCGCGTCAAACATATACACGTTAGTGGCAGGTATGCAGTTAGCGCGCGCCATCGAAAGAATTTCTTCCTTCAGCTTGCCTTCGGTCAGCGGTTTGTAATCATTAAATATAGGAGCCAGAAACACAGGTGCTATAAAAGACACGAACATGATAAACAGAATACTTCCGCTTGCGCCCCAAATCCACCAGCTCTTTCCCGTTTTGCGCAATGCTATATAAAGAGCCATTATTAAAGGAGCACCGAAAAGCAAACCTATACCAATGCCTTTTATATTCTCCACGAACCACGCACCAAACGTAAGGTTCGATAAACCGTAAGCATGTTCGCGGAAATAATCCTGATACACACTAAACGGAAAAGTAATAGCCCACACCAGCAGAATATACAGCGCGGCATAAATCAGGTTCTGTAAGTTTTTGCTTTTCACTTTCGTGGCTATGTTCTTCACGCGTCTCGATAAACCTAAATGCAAAAAGATAAACGCCACCGCAAAGCCGTAGAGCAAATTCCAAACCTGCAGCCAGTATCCGCCTTCGAAATAACTATCGCTCTTCGCCTTCGCTTCTGGCGAAAGCATGTTTAAATAATGCTGCGTAGCCGAATCAATATTAAAAGCAGGAGCAGCCGCAACAGCAGTGCTGTCCTGAGCAAAAAGATTTTGGTGCGCAAATGTCATTAGCAATAGCGCGAAAAGCAGGAGGGTAGTTTTCTTCATAAAATGGTTTTTGTTACCAGCGAATATAAACGAAACACCAAAACGGTTTTTGCAACCCGTAGAACACGCCTAACTATTTACGCGCAAAAAAACTACGCAAAAAAAAATTTTTTGTTTCGGTTTATTTCTTTCCTTTGGCGAGCACTAATTATTACAGACACAGGAAATTTCATTTTTCCCCTCTGTAAACACACTGGACAAGAGATTTTTTTAAGGACCCTAAACCACTTTGAAATTATCAAGATGAGTACCCCGTTGACCCCCGCTCGCGCCTTTTTTAATCTTAACTATTTATTTAATCACTTCGTTAAAATCAGACTTATGAAACAGTCAGTAAGAATTTCTCTATGTAGTTATCTCATGCTTTGCGTTATCCTTTTAACCGGAATAACCGCAACAGCGCAAACAGCTCATTCAAAAGAAACCACTAACGGTTCTGCCATCACCGCATCTGCTGCCGAAGGCACTTACCAGCTCATCTTTAACTCCAGAGATGATGACAAAGACATTACGCTAAACGCACACGAACTGCAAGCCATTGAAAAACTGCGACAGGATAACGAAGTGGTTTACGCCATGACTCCTTACAGCGATGATATCCGTATCAAAATTCTTCCGCGCAATGCCATCAGCGGAAAAGGATTTACCGCTGCTTCTAAAAAATATTACAAAGTCGAGCATCCTTATGAGGAGTGGGCAAACATCAGATACGTAGAGTTAAACTAATTGAATCCTTTTCAAAAAAATATAAGTAATCAAAAGAATCAACCCCCTGACAACATGAAAAATTTCACCAATTACTTTAAAGCGCTCTGCATCATCTGCTTCTCAGCAGCTACTATCATTGCAAACGCGCAGGCTCCGGCAAACGATTTAATATGTAACGCTACTCCTATTTCGGTAGGTATTGGTTGCACTCAAAGCACTAACGTAAATGCAACAGCTACAGCCAGCCCTGCTGCTGCAACCTGTTGGAACCCGCTTAACACCAGCAACGATGTTTGGTTCTCGTTTGTGGCTACTACGACAAACATGACTGTGAGCACCGATGCCTCAGGTCTTACCTTAACTAATACTCAGGTAGCTATTTATAGCTCTTCTACTAATAACTGTACCGGTACACTTACCTTAGTAGGTTGTGGTGAAAATGGTGGAACCAACGTAGCCAACAATTCTATTACAGATTTATCCCTTGTTCCCGGTAATACTTATTTTATACGTGTTGACGGAAACGGAACTGCCACAGGAACTTTTTGTGTGAGTGCCTACGATACGTATACTCCCGGTTCTACTCCATGCGAAGCGCAGATAGTAAGTCCTAACAGTGCTACCTGTGCTACCACAGCGGGTAATTTAGTTACGAATTCAACTGTTCCTGCTGTTTCTTATCCGGTGATTGGTGTTGATTATGGCGGTTGCGATAATGAAACAAGCCAATTTGGAGT
>CANJRM010000071.1 GCA_947476645.1 Bacteroidota bacterium | reverse complement strand
TACAAACTCGGAGATTTGGCTTATCACTTATCGTTGCCACTCATTATTGCATCGTACGCCAGCTTCGCGTATCTCTCTCGTCAAATGCGCGGCTCTATGCTTACCGTGCTTGGGCAAGATTACATTCGCACGGCACGTGCAAAAGGATTGCCTGAGAACAAAGTGATTTGGAAACATGCGTTCCGCAATTCGTTGTTGCCTATCATTACCATCTTTGCTTCGTTCTTTCCCGCATTGATTGGCGGTTCTATTATTCTTGAGTTCCTGTTCACTATTCCGGGCTTGGGACAAATTACTTATGCCGCGGTTATTCAAAAAGATTATCCGATGATTTTGACCAACACCATGTTTGCAGCAATACTTACACTGGTGGGTTATCTTATTTCCGATATTTTATATGCAGTGGTTGACCCGAGAATTTCTTATTCAAAAAAATAAATGGCTGAACCGACAACTATAAAGGCGAAGAACGAGCAAGGCTATTGGGCTTTTGTAAATAAGCAGTTCCGTAAAAAGAAGACGGCTGTTATTTCGTTGTACATTGTTATTGTGCTGGCTATTGTTGCTGTGTTTGCTCCGTTTCTTGCCAATGAAAAACCACTGGTTTGCAAATACAAAGGCGAAACATTTTTTCCTGTGCTGAAAGATATTGCCGTTGGTTTTGGTATCGGGCAATTTCAACCGCAGTTTCAGAATGTTGACTGGAAGAACCTGCAATACGATATGGTGGTGTTTCCACCTGTGCCGTATTTGCCAATGAATCAGGATGATAAAAGCATTCACTCGGTAGGTCCTTTCGATGCACAGGATGTTCCTTCTACAAGATGGAAACACTGGTTCGGCACCGATGAACTCGGTCGTGATGTCTTAGCCGGAATGATTCACGGAACTAAAATTGCGATGACCGTGGGTATAGTTTCTATGCTCATTGCTTCTATCATTGGCATTCTGCTGGGTTCACTCGCAGGTTTTTATGGTGATGAAAACTTTCAGGTTTCGCGGGTGCGCTTGTGGGGTAATTTGCTGTTTCTGTTTTTTGCTTTCTTCTATTCCTTCTGTGCGCGTTCGTATGATATTACCGATGCGCTCGGCAGAGGTTTGGGCGAAGGCTTTATGCAACTGGGCATAAGCGTTTTGATTTTTGCAAGTGTAATGGTGGCAGGAAATTTACTGGTGATTGTGCTCAAGAAAATTCCTTTCCTCGGCAAACAGGTAGCGGTGCCGTTCGACTTAATTATTATGCGCGTAATCGAAGTGTTGAATTCAATTCCTACGCTCTTCCTTATTCTCCTTATCATTTCAATTGTGCGCAAACCGAATCTTTATGTCATTATGGGCATTATCGGTTTAACAGGGTGGACAGGCATTGCGCGTTTTATTCGTGCCGAGTTGCTGAAGGTGCGCAACCTCGAATACATTGAAGCAGCAAACTCGCTTGGTTTTTCAAACGCACATATTCTTTTCCGCCACGCTATTCCTAACGCGCTTTCACCAGTACTTATTTCTATTGCGTTCGGTATTGCAGGAGCTATTCTTACCGAGTCTACTTTATCGTTCCTGGGCTTAGGACCTGCCGATACTGTTACTTGGGGGCAATTGCTCTCCTACGCGCGTCAAATACCACAAGCTTGGTGGCTGGCTATTTTCCCGGGCTTTGCCATTTTTATTACGGTAACTACCTTCAACTTAATTGGTGATGGTTTGACCGATGCTATGGACCCGAGATTGAAGCAGTAACCTTTTTACGTTGAATTGAACTCTGCTCCGAAAATTTTTAGTCATTAATCTAAAAGAGTTTATACTTTTATATTTCGAAGTAGTAACTGCGCCTGTAGTCTTCTTTCAACTCCCACTCACTTAATTATCTTCGCCCGCGCAATATTTTAAATCAATAGCTGTTTACTTAACTGTGCTCAATCAATTTTATAAAAGGTGCTTTGCACCATTTTTCTTCTTCCTCAGCTTTGCTGCATCGGCACAAGATGTAGTCATGAGTCAGTATTTCTCAGCACCGCTTTATCTTAACCCTGCATTGGCGGGTATTTCTTACGGGCCTCGCGCTACTCTAAACTACCGTAACCAGTGGAGCTCGCTGGGCGATGGATTCAATGGCGGCTACACCACTTACATGACGGGTGCTGATATGCATATTGATAAAATACGCGCAGGCATAGGCGTGCAGTTTGTAGGCGATTTAATTTCGAACGGGCTCTACGGAAGTTACAAAGCCAGCTTAATGTATTCGCAGCAAATAAAGTTCAATCGCAAAATGGCTATGAAGATTGGCATTGAGGGAACTTACATTCACAAGCAAATTCGCTGGAACGATTTAACCTGGAGCGATATGATAAATCCCTACACAGGTTTCTATAACAATGTAGATATTCCGAACCCCACCAACGAACCCATACCAGGCAAAACTTCTACCGACCAGGGAGATATGGGAGCGGGCTTGGTGTTTTTTACCGAAAAATTATACGTGGGTTTTGCTGCGAGCAATTTATTAATGCGCAAACAATCGGTCACCGGAAACAGCAGCGATGCCGTGCCTCCGCGTTTTGTTTTTCACTTTGGCGCCAACCTCAATATTAAACACCGTCATGACACCCGATACAATATTTGGGTATCACCTAACGTTTTATTTGTGAACCAGGGCAAAGCAATGCAGGTGCAGGGAAGTTTTTTAACGGGAATCAGCTTTATGTATTTCGGCCTCGGGTATAGAAACGTGATTTATAATTCAGATGCCGTGATTGGTTATTTAGGATTTAAGAAAGGAAAATTCAGAGTGGGATACAGTTACGATTACACCATTTCGAAACTGATGAACAAAACAGGTGGAACTCATGAACTCTCTTTTACGTTTAACTGGACGGGGGACGATAGTTCATTGAATCCGAAAAAGAATAAGGGGTATGTTCCGTGTCCTGATATTCTTAATTTTTAAGGAAGAAAAGAGGAAACGTTTTACGCGCGTGGCGCGCAGATGATGAGAAGAAGAGAAAACGGGGGCGCCAAATGATTTTAGTTATCGGATTTTTATAGAAAAAGCGACAGCAATTAACTTGTTAAATACCACCGACAAAATTTATTGATAAAACCTTTTTGACTTTAAACAGAAATTATACTTTAGCAACCTTATAAAAAAAGAACCCTTTAAAAACTAAACATAAAAACAAACCATGAAGCTTAGCAAATTGTATCCGCTTCTCGCTCTTCCGTTCTTGATTGCATCTTGCGGAAAGGAAAAATCTTCAGTAACCGGATGGAACTATAACGACACCAAGAATGGTGGATTTGAAGTGACTAAATACCAAGGACAGGAAACAGGTCCAGGGTTGGTTTACGTGCAGGGGGGCACTTTTATTATGGGTAATACCGAACAGGATGTGATGTATGAATATCACAACGTTGCGCGCAGAGCTACTGTTTCTTCTTACTACATGGATGAAACCGAAGTTGCAAACGTTCACTATCGCGAATACTTATACTGGATGAACCGTGTGTTCGGAACAGATTTTCCGGATGTGGTGCGTAAGGCATTGCCTGATACCTTGGTTTGGAGAGATGAGTTAGCTTATAACGAACCTTACGTGGAGTATTACTTCCGTCACCCGGCTTATGATTTTTATCCGGTAGTTGGTATCAACTGGTTGCAGGCAAATGATTTTTCTTCATGGCGTTCAGATCGCGTGAATGAAAGAATCCTTATTGGTAAAGGTGTCTTAGCTGAAAATCCTTCACAAGTGGGAAGCGATAACTTTAATACTGAATCTTACTTGGTAGGTCAATATGAAGGCGCTGCCGGAAAAAGACCTATGAAAGATTTGAACCCTACAGGAACAGGAACACGTCACGTGCGTTTGGAAGATGGTATCATGTTGCCTAAATATCGTTTGCCTACAGAAGCTGAATGGGAATATGCAGCATTGGCTTTAATAGGCAATCAACCTGCAAGCAGCGAGGAAAGAATTACTGACCGCAGAATTTATCCATGGAATGGAACTTCAACTCGCTATCCTAAATCGGGAATGTGGCAAGGTGAATTCCTCGCTAACTTTAAGAGAGGTCGCGGAGATAACATGGGTATTGCAGGAAATTTAAATGACAATGCAGATATTACTGCTCCTGTAAAATCTTTCTTCCCGAACGATTTTGGTTTGTATAACATGGCAGGAAACGTAAACGAGTGGGTAATGGATGTTTACCGCCCAATGACTACTGTTGATGCGAACGATTTCAAAACTTTCCGTGGAAATCAATTCAAAACAAAAGTATTGGATGCTGATGGAAACCCTGTTGAGAAAGATAGTTTAGGAAAAGTTCAGTATCGCGATGTTACACAGGAAGAAAGTGCAAACCGCAGAAATTATCGCAAGGGTGATGTAAGAAATTATACAGACGGTGATGAAAATTCTAACGTAGATTACAAGTTTGGTCAGTCAAGTTTAATTGACGAAAACGTTCGTGTTTACAAAGGCGGAAGTTGGAAGGATAGAGCATATTTCCTTTCACCGGGAACAAGAAGATACTTGGATCAGGCATTGGCTACGGATGATTTAGGGTTCCGTTGTGCTATGGACAGAGTAGGTTCTCCATCGGGTAATGTGATGAAGGGCGGAAAGGGTGGAAATAATTTCCCTAAAGAAAAGGGTAAAAGAAAGATGAAAGGATAAGAGAATCCTTCTCTATAAATAAAAAAGCCTTCCGATTTTCGGGAGGCTTTTTTGTTACCGAAACCATAAGTTCATTGTTTGTTATTATTGCACTGTTACACAAAAAATAATCATGAGTTTGTCACTTACTTTTAAACGAAAATTCAAAACCATTTTTCTTCGTTTCAATCTGCATCGTATCACTGAACCGTTTACAGGTGCGTTGTTGAATCTGGCTTACATTTCGAAGTTCAGTGCATGGCGCGCGCAAAACAGTAACCCTGCTTACAATGATTTCTATCTGGCAGATTGGGATTATGATAAGCGCTACAAACTCTATGAATTTATTTTAGGTCACGAAAAATTAGACCAGCCGGTGAATTATTTAGAGTTCGGAGTTTGTGAAGGGCATTCGTTTCGCTGGTGGTTGAAGAACAATAAAAATGCTTCATCGCGCTTTTATGGCTTCGATACGTTTACTGGGTTGCCGGAACAATGGGACCAGTTTAAAGCGGGTGACATGAGCACCAACGGAAATTTGCCCGATGTAAATGGTGATACACGCGTTGAATTTTTGAAAGGACTTTTTCAGGAAACACTTCCGGACTTTTTAAAACAGTTCGATAACTCGCGCAGAAAAATAATTCACCTTGATGCCGATTTGTATTCGTCAACACTTTATACGCTCGCAAGCTTAGAGCCGTTTTTGAAAGAAGGTGATATTTTAATTTTTGACGAATTCGGAGTTCCTACACACGAGTTTCTTGCGTTAATGAATTATCAATCGGCTTTCAGAAGAGAAGTGGAATTGATAGCCGCAGCTAATAATTATTTTTTCACCGCGTTTAAGGTGAAAGGATTGAAAAAAGGTTTCTAAGAACACAGTTCATGTCCAAAAATCTGATAGCAGAACTCTACTCACTTTATCTCGCTTCGAGCGGTATAACTACCGATACCCGCAATATCAATCATGGCAATATTTTTTTTGCATTGAAAGGCGAAAACTTTAACGCTAATCATTTTGCAGAGGAAGCTTTAACTAAAGGTGCATCGCATGTTGTTGTAGATGAAATTTTAAATCCTGAATGGGAAACTAAGTTTGGAGAGAAATTAGTTTTAGTAGAAGATGTTTTGAAAACTCTTCAGCTATTAGCAGGACATCATCGCGCGCTATTAAAATGTCCGGTTCTGGCTATTACAGGTAGCAACGGAAAGACAACCACCAAGGAATTGATAGCTGCTGTGTTGTCTAAGAAATTTAAAACCTACGCTACTAAAGGGAATCTCAATAATCATATCGGCATTCCGCTGACCTTGCTTTCCATTAAGAGTGATGTTGAGTTCGCTGTAATTGAAATGGGGGCAAATCATCAGGGAGAAATTGCTTCTTACTGCGAATATGTAGAGCCCGATTATGGTTTAATTACCAACGTTGGCTTAGCGCATATTGAAGGGTTCGGTGGATTTGAAGGAGTGGTGAAAGGGAAAACAGAACTGTATAAAGATATTGCTTCAAGAGGCGGAAAAGTTTTTGTAAACGTTGATAATGAAATTCTATTGGAAAGAATTACCAATTACCAATTACCAATTACCAATATAGTACGTTACGGAAAGTCGTCTTCTGCATTTTGCAAGGGCTCAGTTGGCGAAAGCAAAGAATTTCTTTCGGTAGTTATTGAAGGGGAAACTATTCAAACCAATTTGGTTGGTGAATACAATTTCGAAAATGTAATGAGTGCGGTTTGTGTAGGAAAATATTTTGGAGTTGAGGAGGCACAGATGAAAATAGCGATTGAAAATTATGTACCGACTAATAATCGTTCGCAAAAAATTTTACTGGGTTCGAACACCATTATTCTTGATGCTTACAATGCAAACCCTTCGAGTATGCACAAAGCGTTGAAGAATTTTGAGAAAATAGAAGCGAAGAACAAAGTTGTCGTTCTAGGGCAAATGATGGAGCTGGGAAAATATTCTCAGGATGAACATGAAAAAATATTTGCCCTAGTGAATGGAAGTAATTGGCAGAAAGTGAAAAGAGTTTTTGTGGGAAAAGGATTTGAATTTTTAAAAGACGATTCTTCGGTTTTGTGGCTTGAAAAAACAGACGAAGTAAAAGATTGGTTCAAGCAACAACAATTTGAAAACAGTTATATCCTGATTAAGGGTTCGCGTAAAAACGAACTCGAAAAGATTTTGAAAGACTAGTTTCTCTATCTATCTCCAAATTTTTCCTTGAGCAGTTTTTGCATGGACTGCATTTCATCGCGCAGTTTTGCAGCGGTTAAAAAATCGGTATCACGCGAAGCTTCCAGCATTTTTTGTCGCGTTGATTCAATGGCTTTATGCAACTGTTGCACGTTCATGTATTGCACCACCGGCTCTGCCACCATGCTGAATTCATCCAGCATTTCTATGTAAGCATCGGGCGAAGTGGTTCGAAAATTAAGCACCGATGTCTGCTGCATAATTTCTTCTTTGCTTTTCAGAATAGTCATCGGAGTGATATTGTGTTCGGCATTATACTTCAACTGCTTTTCTCTTCTGCGGTTGGTTTCATCAATGGTTAATTGCATGCTGTTCGTAATTCTGTCGGCATACATAATCACCTTGCCGTTTACATTTCGCGCGGCACGTCCGCTCACTTGAATCAAACTTCTGCGGTTGCGCAAAAACCCTTCTTTGTCTGCATCAAGAATGGCAACGAGAGAAACCTCCGGCAAGTCCAACCCTTCCCGCAAAAGATTTACTCCAATCAACACATCAAATTTCCCGAGGCGCAAATCGCGGATGATTTCAATTCTGTCGAGTGTATGCACTTCGCTATGAATGTAACGGCACTTCACATTGATACGCGCCATATATTTGTTCAGCTCTTCCGCCATTCGTTTGGTGAGCGTAGTCACTAGCACACGTTCGTGTTTCTTCACACACTCATCAATTTCTTCCAGCAAATCATCAATCTGATTTAAACTCGGACGAACTTCAATTGGTGGGTCGAGCAATCCTGTAGGGCGAACCACTTGTTCTATAAACGAGCCGCCTGTTTTTTCCAATTCATAATCACCGGGAGTTGCACTTACATAAACCGCTTGTTTCACTGCTGCTTCAAATTCCGGAAAATTGAGCGGGCGGTTATCCAATGCCGATGGCAACCGAAAACCGTATTCCACCAAATTCATTTTACGACTGCGGTCACCACCATACATGCCGCCTATTTGCGGAATGCTCACGTGGCTTTCATCAACCACCAATAAAAAATCATCAGGAAAATAATCAAGCAAACAATAGGGACGGGTGCCCTTTGCTCTTCTATCAAGAAAGCGCGAATAATTTTCAATGCCCGAACAGTAACCGAGTTCGCGCATCATTTCCATATCAAACTCCACACGCTCTTTTATACGCGCAGCTTCGGCATGTCTTCCTACTTCTTTAAAATATTGAATTTGCGTATCAAGCTCCAATCGAATTTCATCTAAGATTTGCAACAGCGAATCTTTAGAAGTAACATAAAGGTTAGCAGGAAAAATGGCAGCTATATCCAATTTGCCAATGGCGCGTCCGGTAACGGGGTCAAAACTTTCTATCTCTTCCACTTCATCGCCAAAAAAAGTAATGCGGTAAGCATAGTCCACATAAGGCAAAGCAATTTCCACCACATCGCCTTTCACTCTGAAAGTTCCGCGCTGCAATTCTTCACCACGCGAATACAAACTATCCACCAGGCTATGAAGAAATTTATTTCGCGCAATGATTTGGTTTTTCTGAACACGAATAATTCCGTTTTCAATTTCAACAGGATTTCCCAAGCCATAGATACAACTCACCGAAGCCACTACTATAATATCGCGTCTGCCTGAAAGCAAAGATGCCGTAGTGCTTAATCGCAACTTCTCAATTTCTTCATTGATGGCTAAATCTTTTTCGATGTATGTGCCCGATGAAACAATGTAAGCTTCGGGTTGATAGTAGTCGTAATAAGAAACAAAATATTCCACTGCGTTATCAGGAAAAAATTGTCTGAACTCGCCATACAATTGCGACACGAGCGTTTTGTTATGCGTGAGAATGAGCGTTGGCTTTTGCACCTGCTGAATCACATTCGCCATGGTGAATGTTTTTCCGGAGCCGGTTACACCAAGCAGCACCTGATGCTTTTCGTTTTCACGAATGCCATGAACTATTTGCTTAATAGCATCGGGTTGGTCGCCCGCAGGCTGATATTTTGTTGTGAGATTGAATTCCATTTTTTCGCAACCGCAAGTTTACTCTTTCAAATTTCAAGTTTCAAGTTTATTCGGAGAATTGCCGAAGTTTTTGTGCAACCTATTCCTCCAAATGGTTTTCTACTTTCGGAGATTCTTTCAATATTCATGGATTCAAATTTCGGTATGAAAAAATTTCTTCTCCTCCTTCTCCTTGCTTCAGCAACCGTTCTTACTTATGCTTCCTGCGGAAGCGGACAGTCGCAAATTACTATAACTATTGTGCCCGATAATTATCCTGCCGAAACAAGTTGGAGTTTGCGCGATGGAGTTACCAATGCGCTCATTGATTCTGGAACAATCAATAGCGATTCAGTTTGTGTGCCTAATAATCATTGCATGCGATTTACGATGTATGATGCCTTTGGTGATGGAATGTGTTGCAACTACGGCAACGGTTCTTACACAGTCAAAGTAAATGGAGTGACCGTAGTTAGCGGTGGAAGTTTCACTTATAGCCAGACTACTTCTTTTAATTGCCCGCAGGGTTACGATTGCACTAATCCGTTTATTGCAACCGTTGATACCATGACCGCACCTGCGCCCGAAACATGGTATGTGTTTACAGCAGATTCTACGGGCACTTATGAAATAAGCACTTGCGGTTTCAATAATTCGTGCGATACAAAACTTTACATCTACGACCATTGCACAGGCATTACTGTAACCGAAGGAAATACAGGAACCACTTTTTACGATGATGATGGTTGTGGTTTGAATTTTCAATCACGAATAATTGCAGCGATGGTGGCGGGTAGCACCTACTACATCCGCATAGGTGATTTTGATACGAGTTGCCGTAATCATACAGTCACATGGCAAATAAAATATTACGGACCTATTGTGGGCTGTACTGACCCGAGTTCGTGCAATTACAATCCGCTGGCAACGGTAAGTGACAGCAGTTGTCTTTATTTCCCGAATCCAATTTGCTCTGCGCCTGACTTAACGGTTGATGGAAATGAATTGGAGTCTTCTATGTATGTAGATAATTTAACGGTGGGGCAAACCAATTGTTATATCAGCGAGGGTTGTTTATCGGGTTATGGTGTGCGAAGGTTGATTCGTTTTACCACCCACATTCGCAACATTGGCAACCTTGATTATTTTATTGGTGCACCTGATACAAGTGGCGGACAATTTGTTTTTGATGCCTGTCACGGGCACTGGCACTATTCGGGCTATGCCGAATATTTGGTTTACGACCAATTCAATCAACCGCTTCAGCAAGGATTTAAAAATGGTTTTTGTGTTCTTGACTTAGAATGCAGCGGTGGCGGCATGGCTAAATTCGGTTGCGGCAATATGGGAATTTCAGTTGGCTGCGGAGATATTTACAGCAGCGGTTTAGACTGTCAGTGGATTGATGTAACCGATATTGACACCGGAAATTACACGCTCGTTGTGCGCGTAAACTGGGACCGTTCACCCGATAAACTCGGACACTACGAAAAGACTTATAACAATAACTGGTCGCAGGTTTGTTTCAATTTGTATTACGATTTAGGCGGAAACAAAACATTCAGCATTCTGCCTAACTGTGTGCCGTATGTAGATTGTGCGGGAGATACTTTTGGCAATGCCGCGCGTGATTGCAACATGGTTTGTAACGGTTCGGGCAAACGTGGTGATGTTGATGTAAATGCTGTGGTTGATAGCGTTGATATGAATCTTTATCTCAACGGAATTAAAGAAGACACCCTCGTTTATTCGCCATGCGATGACTTGAATGGTGACAGCATGATGACCGTTACGGATGCTGCGCGATTAAATGGTTGCTTGCGTTTTAATACGAATCAACATCATCATCCAAGCGGTGCACAAAACACGCATAAGCATTGCGAGTTTCCGTTCAATATTTTCAATCCGTTCGACAGTATTATGTTCAGCATTGCCGACACAGATTTGGTGCATCACTTTATTGATTTGAGTGTGTTCAATCCAAACTGCATGATGCTGGCGTATGAATTCAAATTGCATGGCTTGGTAGTTGACTCGGTAAAAAATCTTGCGCTTGGAAATTACACACCTGATATTCGCTGGTCATCTACTGGTCACGTGGTCGGAATTTCAAGCGATGAAAATTCACTGTTCAAGCAATTGGCTCCGTTGAATTTTCTGCGCGTTTATTTTAGCTCATTGACCGATTCGCAAATTTGTATTTCGAATATTGTTGCCGTGCTGAATGCAGATTACGAAGAAGTTCATGGTAAGATAACCAATGGTTGTGTTCACATTGCTCAACAACATCAGGATACTGTAATCAGTCACACCGATTTTATTTCTCCTGAAAGTTTGCAGGTAATTCCAAATCCTTCTACGGGAGTTTTTGAAATTTATTTGGATGGAAAATCTTTATCGGGTGCCGAAATAAAAGTATTTGATGAACTGGGACAGATTGTTCTTCAAAACAAAAACGAAACGCTTACAAACCACACCACGCTTGATTTAACTACACAAGAAAGTGGCATATATTTGCTTCAAATCAACTTAAACGGGAAAGTAATTTCGAAGAGGTTGATGTTGATGAAGAGGTAGAAAGGGTTTCATGTTCGCGCAAAAATCCATTTGCCCATTTCCTTCAGCGTAATCTTTTTGCCATACATTAAAATGCCTACGCGGTAAATGCGTGCGGCTATATAAGTAGTGAGCACAAAGCCGCCAATCAGCAGTAAAACAGAAAGTGCAATTTGCCACCACACTGGGCGAAATGGCAATAACGCACTCATTACTACAGGCGATGTAAACGGAATGATAGAACCCCAGAATCCAAGCGAGCTATCGGGATTGTTGATGACATTGATGGCAATGAAAATTGAAATGATAATAGGAACGGTGATAGGAATCATCAACGATTGCTGGTCGCCATCTTCACCCATGGCTGCACCTACCGCGGCAAATAAAGAACCATACAACAAAAACCCGCCAAGAAAATAAAGCGGAAACAACAAAGCAATTTGCGTGAACGGAAGCGATGAAAGATTTTTCATCAGCAGTTGCATATCATCTGCATCTAAACCACCTCCCTGCATGCTACCCATGCTTGGCGCATGCGAATGAATAGCCGCACCAAAAATAATTCCGGCAACAAGATTCACCACCGCCATTAATACAATCCATAAAATAAATTGAGTAAGCCCAACTGCACCTACGCCAATAATTTTTCCCATTAGCAATTGAAAAGGTTTTACCGATGAAGTGAGCACTTCAACAATGCGGTTTGTTTTTTCTTCCATTACTCCTTTCATAATCATAGTGCCGTAAAAGAAGAGTGAAATGTAAATGGCAAAACCCATCACCATGCCTGCAATGCCGGCAGCTTCTGTATAACCTTTTTTCTCGCTTTGGTTATCGAGCGAAGAATAATCGAGTTGAAATTTTTTCTCCATTTGCTGTTGAACCTCTTCGTTGATGTTCAGCATTTTCATGCGTAATTTGGCAACAGCATCATTCATTCGGTCACCGATAAATTGTTTTTTCATCATGCCCGGTCGCTCTACGTAGCGATAAGAAATTACGGGATTGTTTGGGTTATTGATGTTGAAGTTGGCAGGTATGTAAAGTATTGCCTGATATTTTCTTTTCTCTTTTTCTGCTTTCGGAAGTTCGGCAGAAAGTTCATCAACCTTGCCGGTTATTCTGTGGAAGTAAACGGTTTGGTCGTCAGCATCAGGCAGAGGAACGTCTTTGAACAAACCACTGTCGTCAATTACTGCTACATCGGTTCTGCCCTGCGAAAAAGTGCTGATTAAAACCGAGCCGCTGATAAGCGCAAAAAAACCAAGCGGAGCAAGAAGCGTTGTGATGATAAAACTTTTGCGTTTTACCCGTGTGATGTATTCGCGCTGAATGATGATGAGTATTTTTTTCATTTAGTTGGCTTCTACTTGTCGGATAAAAATTTCATTGATACTCGGCAATAATTCGTTAAACGAAGAAACTTCCATGCCGTGCTCTACAAATAATTTCAGCAGTTCGTTGCCGCGGTGCTCTTCGCTGTATTTCACAATTACTTCTCCTTCGCTTTGCTCTACTACACTCAAATTATTCAGCAAGCCGTTTTTAATTTCTCCGTTAAAATGAATACGGAATTTATTTTCCTTGAAACGTTGCTTCAATTCCTTCACACCGCCTTCGAGAATTTTTTTGCCTTTGTTCACCAAAACAATTTCATCGCAAATCTCTTCAACCTGCTCCATGCGGTGCGTAGAAAAAATAATCGTTTTGCCTTTGCGGCTCATGTCGCGGATTTCTTCTTCGATCAGTTTTGAGTTGATGGGATCTAATCCAGAAAACGGTTCATCCAAAATCAACAAATCGGGATTGTGAAGCACGGTGGCAATGAACTGCACCTTCTGACTCATGCCCTTCGAAAGCTCTTCAATATTTTTATTAAACCAGGTTTCAATTTCAAACTTCTTCAACCAGTTGTTTACATTTTCTTTTGCCTGTATTTGTGAAAGCCCTTTCAGTCTACCGAGGTAAATCAAGTGTTCGCCCACCTTCATCTTTTTATACAAGCCACGCTCTTCGGGCATGTAGCCGATATTCTCGGTATGCTTATCGCTGAGTTGTTCGCCATTGAAAAGAATGTTTCCCGCATCGGGATAAAGAATGCGGGTAATCATTCGTATCAAGGTTGTTTTGCCCGCACCATTAGGACCCAGCAATCCAAAAATTTTTCCTTTCGGAATTTCGAAACTTACATCATCGCTGGCGCGATAATTACCGTATTGCTTTACAATATGTTGAAGAGATAATAAAGACATGGGCGCGAATGTAAGTGCTATGTTGAGAAACAAAAAAGCCTCCTGCATTTCGGCAGAAGGCTTTATGTTTAAAACACTGTCAATTATTTACTTGCAGAAAATTCTATAACTCCTTTGGTAAGTGTTAAGCAAATTGCCGGAGAAGCGTCCTTGTTGTTTGCACGGAAAGTAAGTACAAGGTCTTCTGTTCCCAACATCCCTTTCAAATCTGTACCGTGAATATCTAAATCAACTTCAGTAGTGCCATCGGCAAAAGCATTGCTGGTAGAAGCAATCATAGTTCCTGGCGCTGAAGCACTTTGTGGTCTTATATAAACCTGAAAACCTGAAATTTTATTGAGGTTTGCTGCACCGCTTCCTGTTACTTTTACTTTAAAACCTTTTGCGACAACTTTAGAAATTCGATCTAATGTATAAGTAGTGGATACTGCAGAAAATGCTGCCTGCAAACTGGCTTGTGTAATGTTGAATGAAGTAGTTGATCCGTCAGACAAAGCATAAGGCAAATCTCCTAAGCAAAGTTCCTTATCCGCCATGTTGTAAGTAATAGTTACTTCCTTTTTGCAAGAAGTAGTAAGCATAATGCCTCCGAAAAGGAAAGCAACCAGTAAAAGTTGTAATGATTTTTTCATTGGGTAATGGTTTTTAGTTGATAGTAAAAATAATTTTTGCCCCGAGTTCTTGCAAATTAAATTTTGAGAGGAGTTAGGTTTCTGGTTTGCCGCTTAAATCTGCTTTAAACAATTGTAGTTTTTCCGCTGCGCACATGTGCATTACGCTGTAATGGATTTGCTACAAAGACAGTTTCGGTTTTTGGTGAGTCGCTTTTGTTCGCAACATTTATTTGCTCTAATCCTCTCAGAAGCAACGGGTTTGACAGCTGTGTTGTTTACACAGACATTTTCCGCTTGCATTGGCACTGTTATGGCGTAATTGTGGAAAGGTTGTGAATGCGATAAGTAATGCACAACATAATGTAAACCGAAACGTTTTATTCGTGCATCAAAAATTTAATCATTTAAACCATCAACTATGAAAACCGACACCTCCATGAATTTAATGCTTGTGGTGTTTTGTGTAGTGCTGATTGGATTTGTTCTCCTCAACAGCCGCATGAGCGAAGCGCTCAGTAAGAAGCAGGCTGCTTTAGAGAATACTGAAGTAACGAAGTAATTTATTCTCCCTTCCTATTTGATGATGGTAACTTTTCTGGTTACCGTGTTTGCACCACTGTCTAATTTAGCTACGTAAACTCCTGGTGAAAGCGAACCGGTGGAAACCTGATTAATGCCTTGTGTAATTTCGGTGCTCATCATTTCTTCGCCTGTTAAGTTGTATATTTTGATTACTGCCTTTTCGCGGCTCAATAGCACTTTCATGTTTCCGTTGTTTGGGTTGGGATAGATGTTGAATATAGTTTCTGCCTCTACATTTTTTACTGAAGAAGGAACGTAAGAAAGAGAATACAACAAGGCACTGTAAGCATTCACTCTTCCGTAACCAAGTTCGCGACTCCAGGTTCCGTTGTAGTAAAGTGAGTCGTAACCATAACCGCCAACCTTATCGCATGAACGGGCTATGATGTTGCGAATGTCTTCGGCATGCCAGTTTGGAAGAATAGAAAGCAACAGCGCACCTACAGCAGCAGCATTCGGACAAGCCGCAGAAGTGCCATTGAAGGAAGTGTAGTAGTTACCCGAAGTTCCTGCGCCTGAATTAAATCCTTTGTTGCCCTGCATATCGGTAGTAGAAATTTTTACACCGGGCGCACTGAAATCAATATTCGGCCCCCAGTTTCCACTCCAGGTTTCGCTACTACAATCGTTGGCATTTTTTCGTTCATCGCACATAGAGGTAGCGTTTACCGCAATGGTTTGTGGTAATTTTCCGGGCCAGATAGAGCCCGTGCTGTCTTCTTCATTTCCGCTGCTGAAAAACATAGCCAGTCCTTTTCCGCCTCGTCCTGTTGTGTATGCTTGTTGAATGGCATCCTCCACCGGTTGCGTTCCTCCGGGCAACGAAATAATATACTGCTCGGGCAAGCCCCATGAATTACTGAGGATATCGGCACCTGCCGCAGCCGCCCAACCTATTGCATTTGCAAAAGCATCGGCAGTAGAAAACGGAAGAACCGTAGAACCCAAAACCAAATAGTAGAAAGTGCGCACCGGAATTATTTTACACGAAGGCGCTACACCTGCCGCGCCCAAACTATTTCCCATTACTGCCGATACAATTCCTGCACAGCAGGTTCCGTGTCCGTCTTCGGGATGCGCGGGAGTGGGATAGCCATCGGTAGAATCATTGATAGCATCGTGACCGGGAAACATATTCGCAGCCAAATCAGGATGAAGAGTGTCTACTCCCGAATCAATAATGCCGATTTTAATACTTGGGTCGCCCGTGGTTAAAGTCCATGCGCTGTCAACATCCATATCAGCATCAATGGTGCCGCTGCCCTGTACAAAGGTTCCTGTGTTTTGAATATTCCACTGACGATTGTAGTAAGGGTCGTTTGAACAAACTTCGGGATTCAATAAATAATTTGGTGAGGCGTATTCGCACCAGCCCTCTTGCAGAAACGAAGCACAAAGGTCAACCGTGTTTATATGGAGTGCTTTTAAATTCTGCACTTTGAAAAGATTAGGAATGTATTTATCGGGCACGGCTTCACCCAAATGTTGTTGTTGTAATTTTTGACGAAGCATGGGTTCAAAGTTTCTGTCTTTCAACTTCACAAAGAAGTTATCGAGCACACCGCCAAAATGTTTTTGGTCGGTAATGAAAAAGGAAACGAATTTTATTTCGGGAACCGAAGAGAAATATTTTGTGGCTCCGTCAACATCGGCAGTAAAACAAATGGTGAGCGAAGGCGAAGGAACGTGTGTAAATGAAGTTACGAGGTTCGATTGATTGATGATGGCGGCTTTTTGTTCGGCTGTTGCATTCTTTTCAAAAATGATAATGATGCGGTCTTTGGCTATGCGCGTTTTATAATCAGTAAAGGAGTTGGCGAAGATGAAGTTTGTAAGCGCTACAAAGAGCAGGTTAAATTTCAATTTCATAAACCGTATTTTTTGTGAAAGTAAAAACTAATGTGATTCAATTTTCCTTTTTAGGAAACCAGGGAATGAAGGCGTTAGTGGTTCGTTTGTATTTGGAATACGCATCATCGCCTTCGTATTTTTTCTCGAGCATAGTAACGCCCGAAACTTTGAGCAGAAGGAAAGTAATAGTGAGCGGTGCCAGCACAGAAAGATACCATTGCCCCGAAGGAATAGCGAGCAGAAATATTCCCCACCACATTACCGCTTCGCCAAAGTAATTGGGGTGGCGCGTGAATTTCCACAAGCCGTGATTCATGATAGCTCCTTTTGGGTGATGACCGTTTTTGAATTCATACATCTGCTTATCGCCCCAGGCTTCGAAGAAAAAACCTATGCACCAAACCGCGCAACCAATAGGGTAAAGAAATTTGTAAGATTTGAAAAGGGTGAGGTCGTTATTAATAATAACAATAGGCAGGGTATTGATAAACATGATTAAGCCCTGCAACATAAACACCTGCAAAAAGGAACGCCACACAAAACTGCTGCCCCATTCTTTGCGCCAGTTGGCGTAGCGAAAGTCTTCGGGCTTACCAAGATTGCGGATACCTATATACATAGACAGGCGAAGACCCCATACAATTACCAGATAACTAACAAGTTTTTGATGAAACCGTTCATCACCATAAACAAAATAGGTAATCGATGTAACGATGATGAAGCCAATTCCCCAGCCGATGTC
>CANJRM010000070.1 GCA_947476645.1 Bacteroidota bacterium | reverse complement strand
GTCATTGGAATAATAATCACATTCGCAATGGCATAAGCCGTAATAACCCAACTCACATCTTCAATCGTTGCCCCTAGATTTCCCGCAACGTTTGATAAGGCCACGTTCACAATCGAAGCATCTATCAACTCCATGATAGCTGCCGAGATGGTAGTGAAAACAATAATTATTTTGGCAAAATTCCTCATTGGCGCTTTGCTATTTTAGTAAGCAACAGAAACTTCTACACTCATACCTGCACGAAGAATGTCTTTATACTTCTCTGCGTTTTCAATTTCGATTTTTACAGGAACGCGTTGAGTTACTTTCACAAAGTTGCCCGTAGCATTATCCGGTGGAAGCAAACTGAATTTTGCACCGGTGGCATCACTGATGGAAAGTATCTTTCCTTTTATCGGCTCGTTTTTATAAGCATCCATCTTTACTTCTACTTCATCGCCAAGCTTCACATGCTCTAATTGCGTCTCCTTAAAATTCGCAACCACCCAAAAATCTTTGTCATTTATAATGGTGAAGAGCGGAGTACCAGCCTGAACAAATTGTCCAGCATCAATATTCCGCTTACCTATTTTGCCATCGCTGGTAGAATAAATTTTCGTGTAACTCAGTTTTAATTTCTGTTGTTCAATGCGAGCTTTTTTCACTGCTATCTGCGCTTCTGCTTTTTTTAGAGTTGCATCGGTTACTCCGATTCTGGATTGAGCAACTGCTACATCATTCTTGGTTACTGCATATTGCTTGTTAGCGATATCCAAATTTGCGTTTGAATCATCAAATTGTTTTTGAGTAATGGCTCCATCTTTAAATAAATTCTGGTCTCGGTCAAAATCGTGTTGCGCTTTTTCTTTTCTGCTTTGCACAACATCTAAATTCGATTTTGCAGAAGTTACCGAGGCATTTGTATTAGTAATAGACGCACGTGCGTTTTCAATATCCGTTTGCGCCTGCGCCAAGTCAGCTTCCATTTCTTCTAATTGGAGAGCGAGTTCGCTGTCATCAATTTCTGCGAGCAGAGAATCTTTCTTTACCAAAGCATAATCTTCTACATGCAAGGTCTTGATATAGCCTGCTACACGAGGAAGAATTGGAACAAAACGCGCTTCAATCTGCGCGTTGTCCGTGGACTCGTGATGAAGTTCATAGTTAATCTTCTTATAGCCGAAGAAAGCGGCTATGAGCAGCAAGCTAATTAAAATCACTCTCACAATAATTGTTTTAGGTGTTGTTTTGGTTGTAGTTTCTGCCATGACTTTTTATTTTGACGGTGCAATAGTAAACCAAGTTGACCAAATAGACAATAGGGTTGTCTATTTATTTTTAAGTGGTTATATATGCATCACGAAACGGAGAAAATTAAATTTGAACCGAAATGCTAGACAAACGAACCAAAGCCAAATTAGATAGCCACATAGCTGTGCGCAAGCGCAATATTTCGCGCGGCATTTACATTACCCACCGTTATGTAAATGAATGGGCGCTCACGAAGTGGAAAGAAGACGGCTGGGACACCATTCGACCTGACCACTTACGGTTGATTAGCATTATCAGTACAGAGCAACTGAACATCAATAAGCTTTCTAAACGCGCCCGGGTTAGCAAACAAGCTATGAGTAAAATGGTGAACGATTTAATTTCGAAAGGTTTTATTGCTTTTGAAACCGACCCTAAAGATTCCCGCTCAAAAATCATTTCTATTACTAAAGATGGAGTTGAGTTTATGGAATACTTCAAAGGTTGTTCAAAACTGGTAGAAAAGAAATTTGAAGATATTATTGGCGTAAAGAAAACACAGCAACTGATAGATATTCTCGCTGAACTTACCGAAGGAATTTTGGACTTAGAAAAAAAGGAGCACGAAAAGAAGTAACTACTTCACCGAAGCAAGTGTTCTATCAATTTGCTTTTTGTGACGGTTGTAATGCACGCCAAAAAACTGCACCATGTGATGGAGATTCATCTTTCCCGCAATAGCATGTTTCCATAAAGTTTTCTCCGTTTCCTCTTCACTCAATTTTTGCAGCACTTGCAAAGTTTGATTTCGAACATCCCTCCACTTGGTTTCTAAGTTGGCAAGTGACTGATAACCCATCTTTGGCTCAACAATTTCTGGCGCTTTGAATTTTATGTTGAAGGCGAAAACAATCTGTACCAACAACCAACGATATTTATGCTTGAAACTTTCACTCCCTTCTTTCGAAGTATCCTGAATTTTCTTCGATAAATATTTCAACGACATTTCTTCGGCAGTAATTAAATGCACAATTACTTCGACCACGCTCCATTTTTCTAGCCCTGGTTTTTTGTTGATGACATCATCGCTATAGCTCTTCAACCCATTGAAAAGATTTTTGCGGTCTTCTTCTAATTGAAGGAATTGTTTTTCGAGTTGGGCGTTCATGGTTTTAATTTGAAGTAAAACAAACTCTTCTTTATCTAACATGGGTTGGTATCAGATTGACAGAAATAGAATTTCATCCTCTGTTTTCAAATAATTCCACTGCCACTTCGTCTTAATCTTTAACAAAACAGTTTCGCAATATGTTTTAGCATACAAATTGTTATTACCATTGCATCACTAAAACCAAAAGCTATGTTAGGAATTTATGGACTTCTCATTGTGTTCATGCTTATCAGTTGGCTCGTAAGCATGCGCCTTAAAAGCAAATTCAAACAATATTCAGAAATCGCATTTCGCGGAAACATGACAGGTGCCCAAGTAGCTGCAAAAATGTTGGGCGATAATAATATCACTGATGTAAAGATTGTTTCGGTAGAAGGTCAACTTACCGACCATTACAATCCGATTGACAAAACAGTTAATCTTTCACCCGAAGTTTATAGCGGAAGAAGCGTAGCTGCTGCTGCTGTTGCCGCACACGAATGCGGTCACGCTGTTCAACATGCTCACGCTTATATGTGGCTTGGTATGCGCTCTAAATTAGTTCCTGCTGTAAGTTTTGCTTCGCGATACGTGCAATGGATTTTACTGGCAGGTGTGCTTACAATCACTCTATTCCCTTATTTACTTTTGTTTGGAATTGTAATGTTTACCGCAACTACAATTTTCAGCTTCATTACTCTACCAGTTGAGTTCGATGCTTCTAATCGCGCGCTTGCTTGGTTAGATAGCTCCGGAATTACTTCTTCTCAGGAACATGAAATGGCAAAAGATGCTTTGAAATGGGCTGCCATGACTTATGTGGTTGCTGCACTTTCCTCTTTAGCTACCTTAGTTTACTACATTAGTATTTTCCTGCGCAGAAGATAACTAAAATCAGGTCTCATCCTATTCAAAAACCGTCTCCTTTCGAGGCGGTTTTTTATGTGAATTATTATGACTTTTTGGGGATAAAAAAGCGGTTGCAAACCAACTAAAACCACACTGCTTTCTTACATTCGCCCAACAATTTTAAACAGAAAAAAATGAGCGAAGGAACAGCAGATATTACCATGGAAGAAACAACTAAAAAAGCAGAATATTCAGCGAGCAGTATTCAGGTATTGGAAGGGTTAGAGGCGGTGCGTAAACGCCCCGCCATGTATATTGGCGACACTGGTATAAAGGGACTACACCATCTCGTTTACGAAGTAGTCGACAACTCTATTGATGAAGCACTTGCCGGTCATTGCAAAAACGTTTACGTAACAATTCACGAAAACAATTCCATCTCGGTAAAAGATGATGGTCGTGGTATACCTGTAGATATTCATGAAAAGGAAGGAGTAAGTGCGCTCCAGGTGGTTATGACCGTTCTGCATGCCGGTGGTAAGTTTGATAAAGACTCTTACAAAGTTTCGGGCGGTTTGCACGGGGTAGGGGTATCATGCGTTAACGGACTCTCTTCGCATTTAAAGGCTCAGGTTCATCGTAACGGAAAGATTTACGAACAGGAATATTCTGAAGGTAAACCTTTGTATCCTGTTAGGGAAGCCGGAACTACAACTATCCGAGGCACCATCGTTACTTTTCAACCCGATGCTACCATTTTCACTTCTACTATTTACAGTTTTGATACACTTGCCGGTCGCTTGCGCGAATTGGCTTTCCTCAACAAAGGAATTCACTTAGATATTGTTGACGAAAGAGAAAAAGACGAAACTGGAGAATTTAAGCACAGCCATTTTCATAGCGAAGGCGGGCTGGTTGAATTCGTAAAATTTCTCGATAGCACACGAGAACCGCTAATACCAACTCCTATATGGGTGGAAGGTAGTCGCGATAACATAGCCGTAGAAGTAGCGTTGCAATACAATCTTTCTTACACAGAAAATGTTCACAGCTATGTAAATAACATCAATACCATTGAAGGCGGAACACACGTGGCGGGTTTCAGACGCGCACTTACAAGAACTTTCAAATCGTTTGGTGAGAAAAATAAATTGTTTGAAAAGCTGAAGATTGAAATTGTTGGAGATGATTTCCGCGAAGGATTGACCTCTATAATATCTGTCAAAGTTCCCGAACCTCAATTTGAAGGACAAACCAAAACCAAGCTGGGCAATAACGAAGTAGCCGGTGCAGTAGAGCAAATCTTAGGAGAAAAATTAGAACACTACTTAGAAGAAAATCCTAAACAGGCGAAACTGATATTTGACAAAGTAGTACTTGCAGCAACTGCGCGAGCTGCCGCGCGCAAAGCTCGTGAAATGGTTCAACGCAAAGGCGCACTAAGCGGTGGCGGTTTACCGGGTAAACTGGCAGATTGTAGCAGCAAGAACCGCGATGAATCCGAAATATTCTTAGTCGAAGGAGATTCAGCGGGTGGAACAGCTAAACAAGGTCGCGATAGACATTTCCAGGCAATTCTTCCATTAAGAGGGAAAATTTTGAACGTTGAGAAGGCAATGGAACATAAGATTTACGACAACGAAGAAATTGGAAATCTTTTCCAGGCACTTGGAGTTCGTATAGGCACTTTAGAAGACACAAAAGAACTTGACATTGCTAAACTCCGCTATGGAAAAATTGTAATTATGTGTGATGCCGATGTTGACGGTTCACACATTACTACGCTTATTCTAACATTCTTCTTCCGCAGTATGAAAAAGTTGGTAGAAGAAGGACATATCTACATTGCCCAACCACCTCTTTACTTAGTAAAGAAAGGAAAAGAACAAACCTACTGCTGGAACGATGCACAACGAAATGCTGCTACTAAAGAATTAGCAAAAGGCGGAAGCGAAGCCAATGTGCATGTTCAACGTTACAAAGGTCTTGGAGAAATGAATGCTGAGCAGCTTTGGGAAACAACCATGAATCCGAATACCCGCACCTTAAAACAAGTAACTATTGAAAGCGCGGCAGAAGCAGATTATACTTTCAGCATGTTAATGGGTGATGAAGTTCCACCGCGTAGAGAATTTATTGAAAGCCACGCCAAGTTTGCGAGAATTGATGCTTAGTCTTTAAGTGACTATTATAAATAAAAAAGGATGTCTGAAATCAGACATCCTTTTTTATTTAAGCTAAATGCTTTCCGATTCTAGTAATTCCACAAATCGTGCTCGAAAACAAAATTATCATTCTTAGCACGGTCGCTTTCTAACAAAGCATCCATTCCCGTTGCGTATTCCTGAATATTTCTGTCATGAACATTGCTTTCTTTGTAGATGTAGCTTTCGAAATAACGAGCTTCGAATAAATCTTCCCAGCTCATTCTTACGGCATCGTTCTTAGGATTGTAAACTTCATATTTGCCTAAGATAGGACGCAAGTCCGGGTAATAAACCCAATACATCGTCATATCTCCACGATAATTACCTGATGCATCGAAATCTTCCATTACCGGTGCAATACCAATAATACGGCACATCATAGTAGAAGTCTCTTCATCAAAGAACCAGTCTTCTTTAACACGGTATTTTACGATTTTCTCCCAAGTCAAGTCATTCTTTTGAATTACCTGCTCTTCTTCCAAAGTAATTGGGTTAATCTGCATTACTGTGTCAATACGAGTTCCTAGTTTTTTTACGTCTTCAACGCTAAGAACTTGTTTGAACTGATCAGCATCTGTTACGTTATTATCATAAACTGTTAACTCACCATTCTTTGCAGCAGTGTGAACGATTTCAATGAGCGGTTGCTGAGGATACTTGAAAGGCAAGTTCATTTTTTCACGAACGTCAATCATTCTCCAAATACGCTTTGCCCAAAACACATCCGCCTCACGAATGTAGTCGTAAGGAATTACTTCCTTTTCTTTGGTAGTGGTTTTTACCCAAGCACCATCCAATGGCTCCTGAGCAAACACTGAACCTGCAAACATGAGCAGAAGAGCAGCAAATACAAATTTTCCTTTGTTATACATGATTTTTGTCTTTAGATAATAGTGAATGCAATCTGACCAAGTTTTCTCGGTTGTTTATCTGGACCCACAACTTTTATCTCATCAATAAAGAGGATATCTTTTGGTTTAGCTCTGTCTTTAAACGCTTGCATTTGAGGAGTGAAACCAGGACCCGGAGATTCTGCTTTAAAAATTTCACCCTTAGAAGAGAATACCATTTCGAAACTCACCACATTGAAACGAGCATCAAAGTCAAAGTTTTCCAATAAAGCCAAAATACCCGATTGTGCTTTCATTGTTCCTGCTTGTACATTACCTCCACGTAGTTTACCGCTGGTCATTGGAACCGGATCTGGAATACGTTTGATACGGAATTCTTTGCCATCCATTGGCTGAATTTTTCCATCAATTTTTGCAGATACATTTATCTTGCACTTTCCAATGGCTGTAACATTAGCGATATAGCTTGCAGGATTAGCAGGGTCTTTTTTCAATGTTCCTGAACCTTCTAAAGTTGCTGAAACATCTCCTTGTCCAACACCCGGAACTGAAATTTCCATTGGGTTATCTACCCCAATATAAAGCACGTTCATTTTTGTAGGTGAAACAACCACAGCTTTAGGAGCTGTTTGATATTTACCTTCGAAAGGATAGAACTTGTAACCACCTGTAGGATTCTTTACGCGAATAATACCTGTGTAAGTTTTTTCTCCAACCCCAGCACCTGTTGCGGCATATTTACCAAAACCGCCTTCAGCTTTCATCATATTGTTGCTATAACCTGCAGGTAGCGGATCGTTTGAATCTTTCGGGTCATAAGAACCGTCAGGATTTTTCTTAAAACCTCCAACTGAACCCAAGAAAATTTCGGGTTGCTGAGTAGAGTTAAACGCTGCCAAGAATACATCAGCTTTATATTGCTGACCAGTTAGAATATAACTGGTAGGTGCAATAATTTTTGCTGTAAGATCGGTAAATTTAAAATCGGTTTCACCAATCTTTTTAATCAAGTACTCAATTACTGCGCCTTCTGAACTAACCGCATCATTCTGAAACTTAGAAAGAATGGTTACAGCTGCAGTAGCAGGAACGTGGCTAAATGTGAGATACTCCCATTTTGCACCTTCTTCTCCTTTTTTCTTAGGAGTTTTAGCATCCAACGACATTTTGAAGTTGGCTCTGTCCTTTTCATCTACCAAGTCCAATAATTGTTTGCGGGCATCCAATATTTTTTGCTGAAGTTCTCTTCCTCTCTTTACACCAGGACCTTCTTCAACAAACATACGTGTAGCTACATCAATATTATCGCGTTGTTCGATGTCATCAGTTTCAGGATCAATGCCACCGGCTTGTTTGATAATTTCCTTCTTGTATGATTCCACCAACGTAAATAAATCTGAACCGATTTTCTTTGCTTTTTGGGCTTTATCGAAAAACTGTTGTGCTTTCGCTTTATCGTTTTCCATTTGTTTATCAAAAGCCTTGTATATACCTGTATTTTTTTCGCCTAACGAACCGTTTGAAGTTTGCAATCCCTCGTTTACCAAGTGGAATGCGTTCAATACTTCTTGCGATACGTTCAAAGCGAGTAGGGCTGTTAACACGAGGTACATCATGTTAATCATTTTCTGCCGCGGAGTTAATTTACCACCTGCCATTGTTTAAGTTTCTCGTTTTAGGGTTAAACCATTAAAAAATTACTCCACTAATTATACCGCCTTCATTGCAGAAAGCATGTTTCCATACACTGCATTCAATGAAGTAAGGTTCTTGTTCAACTGAGCTAAATTATCTTTGTATTTAACTGCATCTGTAGCTGTTTCAGAAAGTGCTCCTGCTGCAGCATTCAAGTTACCAAAGAACTTATTCATTGCCTTTAAGTGATTGTTTGAATCTTGTAATTCAAGTTCATAAATAGCGTTCAATTGTGAAAGGTTTTTAACCATTACCTGAACTTGCTCATGATAAACTTTAGTGTTTTCAGCACCAGTACCAATAGCTGTTACTGCTGAAGTTGCAGTAGCTGCAGCCTGAGCAAATGTAGTAATTTGACCTGCCGCAGTTTTTGCGCTTTTAGAAAAATCGCTTGCCGCTACTGTAGCTTCGCTAAGGTCTTTCATTTTAGAAGCAGTGTCGGCTAAAGATGTGAATCCTTTGCTTAAACTATTCATCAAATCAGGACCAACTTTTGCATCAGTCAACGCTTTATCTAATTGTTGAGATGGCGTTTTTTGTCCTCTAGGAGTTTCAGAAGCCAGTTCCGGATAAACTCTTTCCCATTCGTATTCTGCATGTAAAGCAGATTGTGGTTCAAAACCTGAAATAATAAAGATTACAACCTCTGCACCCATACCTATAATAAGCATGATGTTGGCACCTTGCCAGTGCATGATTTTAAATAACGCTCCTGCAATTACCACTGCTGCTCCAAATGAGTAAGCATAATTTAAATAAACTCTCGCGTTTTTCGTTGTTAATGGATGAACTTTTTCTGCTGCCATGTTTTTGTTTTTTTTAGTTAGGGTTAAACAATGAAATATTTAGTTTTTAAATTAAAAACGTTGATTGGGGGCCTTCAATAATAATGTAAGCAATTAATGTAGTATGTTAGTTGCTGTCGGTAATGTCTCTTCCTAAGAAGGTAGTAATACATCTGAAACCTACATAAGATTTAGCAGAGTCGCCATATTCCCAGTGACGGGTACCTGTTTCTATATAGTAGCCTATATCTTTCCAAGAACCTCCTCTTATTACTTTGCGTTTCATAGCTTCTGGCTCTGACTTTTCAGCATCGTAACGAATATCAGGATTGAGGTCATGAATAAAGGCATAAGAATTTTCGAAGAAAGCAGATGAAGTCCATTCTGCTACGTTACCTGCCATGCAGTATAAACCGTAATCATTTGGCCAGTAAGCATCGGTGCGAACTGTATAGAATCCACCATCTTCAGGATAGTTTCCTCTGCCTGGTTTGAAGTTAGCTAAGATACATCCTTTAGAGTTTCTTACATAAGGACCTCCCCAAGGATAAGGAGCTAACTTTTTGCCGCCACGTGCTGCATATTCCCACTCATGTTCTGTTGGCAAACGAAAGATATCCATCAAAGGCTCTCCACGCGGAGTTCTGTAATCTTCCCAAAGGCGGGTTCTCCAAAAGCAGAATGCGTTTGCCTGATGCCAAGTAACACCTACCACCGGATAATCATCAAATGCCGGGTGGTGGAAATAGTTACGGGTCATTGGCTCATTATAAGAGTACGAGAAATCTCTTACCCATACTAATGTATCAGGATATACATCTACTGATTCTTTGTGAATGAAGCTTGTTCTTGATTTACCTCTGTTCTTAGTTAAAGAAGCAGCTTTATAGTCAAACCATTCGTAATCGTATTTCAACTTACTAAGAGCAAGTTCCTTTCTTTTCCAAACTCTTTCATTTTCTGGAAGGTAAATATCTTCCAAAGCTTCGTTCTTCTCTTTTCCGCTCCATTCAATTTTTTTGTTCCAGTCAATGGTTTCTACACCATCTTCGTTGCCTGCCTGAACATCGCCTTGTAATTTATGAGCAACAGAATCGCGCACATAATTAATGAACTGACGATACTCATTGTTAGTAATTTCTGTGTCATCCATGTAGAAACCTACGATAGAAACCTGTTTTGCTCTCGCTTGCATAGATGAGTTAACATCCTGATCGCTCGGACCGATGTGTAACACACCTGATGGAATAAACACCATACCATAAGGTGTTATCGGATTCCATTTTGGTCTGTCCATTTCTCCAAGTAGTTGTCCGTTGTAACCTCCCTTACAACCGGCAACAAATAGCAAAAGTGCGAGTGAAAATTTGCTAAGAAGACCTTGTAAATTTTTCATGTTTTTTGTTTTGATAGTTTTCCCCTTTGTTTTTGAAGAGCGTAAATATAATCAGTTTTTGATTTTACAAAATTATTAGAAAAAAATTATTTCCCCCACATGTTAATTACGTTTTCTATTGCGCTTTGTTCGATTTAAATCACTATAAAAAACTTGTATTAATTGAAGCGCGGATTATGATAATAGTAACCTTTGCTTTCTTTCTTCTTTAATGGATAACGATAGCTTAAACTTATTTCGTGCGAACCGGTGTTGAACTTGGTAAGGTACGAAAGGTTTGCATCATACGAATATACTAATTGAAATCCTTTATACTTCATTCCCAAGAACAATCCCAACGCGTCAATAGTCTTTTTACTATATCCTCTAAACGATATTCCGGTTATGATATTGTTGATAACAGTAAAGGTGGCACTTACATCCATCTGCACTTTCTTTAAATCGGTTTTGAGAATGAGCGATGGCATGATGCTCAATTTGTTTGAAACTTTGAAATCGTAACCGCCAGTAAAGAAAAGATTGCGAGCGAAACTCAACTTCGAATTTCCGCCTTCTGCTTTGATGGTGGCTGAAGACAATACAATATGATTGACGCTGGCACCCGCATAGTATTTATCGTTGTTGAAATAAAGACCGAATGAAAAATCGGGAGCAATACCTTGTTGCAAATTATCGGGAAGAAGATTGTCGTTGTGGTTTACTCCACCGCTGTAAACACCATCGGGTGCGCGGAGTTTATCGCCAGCAATGGAAGTTTGAATAATACCTACACCAATGCCCACTCCCATTTTGCCCCACTTAAAATTTTTGCGGTAGTCGTAATTAAAAGCCACATAGGTAGAGCGCTGATACCCCGCAATATCATTGATAGCAGTAATGCCTACTCCTGAACTGATGGCATAAACGGGGATATTGATATTGACTCCTTGTGTAGCTATGAAGCGGCTCGCTAAACTTACATACTGACTGCGGTGAAGCGCAGAAACCTCCAACGCATCTACACTGCCCGCATAAGCAGGATTAAACAAGTAGCGGTTAAACATGTGCTGCGTAAACTGCGGTTCGCTTTGCGCGCTAAGATTATTGTTGGTGATAAGACCAACAATGGCAAGTGCTAAAAAAATAACGCGGAAAGTTTGGTGGCGCATAAACGAGTCGGTGAAAATAGTTTTTTCAACAGAGATTTCAAGGGGAGAATTTGAGACAAGAACCAATGCCCTTCTATTTTCTTATTCGCTTGAATGCTTTTAGCTTTTTAGGATTTTGCCTGGTATGAAAAATACCGAGCACTAAAATTTCTTTCTTGAGTATTTTATAGATGATAAGGTAATTGCCCCAGATAATATTTCGGTAGATATTATTTTTGGTTGGAAGGTAGCGGCACTCAGGATAAGAAAGATAAGAAGGAAGAATGTTTTCTACCTGCGTTTGAAAGTCATCGCGAAATTTGTGTGCAAAGGCAACAGAAGCATTTTCTTTTAACCAATCAAATTCGCTACGCACAGTTTGGAGCGCATGATTGGTAGTAACAATAGATTTTATTTCCATGAAGCCATTTCCTTTTTAGCTTCTTTCCAGGAGATGCGCTTACTCTTCTCCGATTTTTTCACTTCTTCTACCAGGGCGTTTACGTCATAGGTTTTGCGTTCGGCTTTACTCACTTTTACATATTTCAAACTGCGCAGGTGTTCTACCAGTGATTTTGATTCTGCTGTTTCTTTTATTTCTATGAAGTAAGCCATACGGTAATTTTTGTTTTCGAAAATAAAGAGAAAAACGGGAAGAATGGAATTCTTTACTCTCAAATCACCCCACAGGTTTTTACTTGTAAACTACCGATACTGTAACTATGCTTAACCCCGCGCGTTTACCTAAGAAACAATCAACATGAAAACACTTACAAGAATTAAAACAAGAGATGTGCTTATTCAGGATGAAAGTGGTATTGAAATAATTACCGTTAGAGTTCGCTAAGCAGCCCTTTGTAATCATAAAAAAACCTCTCGCATATCGAGAGGTTTTTTTATTTGTGGAAAGAGGGTGCGACCCCGCAGGGGTCGTATGTTGTGATTTATGGTTTTGATGTTTCTATAAACATGTGATGCCGCTGGCATCAATATCTTATTCCAGCCAATCGAACAGATATTCCGGCTTGTATTCAATCTTGAATTCTGTTAGCAGTTCTACATATTCTTCTTTGAAAGTTTTCTTTTTGTGATGTTCTTTTTGATTCATAACATACGCAATAACCGCATCTAATTGGGAATGATTATAGGAGAATGCACCAAATCCTTCCTGCCAGCTAAATTTGAATTTTGAGAAGTTGTTCTCCTTTACAAAATCATTGCTCGACTTTTTTATTTCTCTTACCAAATCGGATAAACAACAAGTGGGTTTCATACCAATGAAAAAATGAAGGTGGTCAGGCATACCGTTTATGGCTAACATTTTTTGTTGTTTGTTTTGAACTATGCCGGTGATGTATTTGTATAGTTGTTCTTCCCAGGCAGAGTCTATAAGCGCATCTCTTCCCTTTACCGCAAATACAACCTGAATGTAAATTTGGGTATAGGTATCAGCCATGTGTATTTTGATTTTAAGAACCCAGAGGGGTCAAATGTTTATAGCAAATATAAATTCCGTTTTAGGTTTTTCGAACCCAACGGGTTCGTATGTTTATAGAGATGGTGTTTGCGGAGGGAAGGTGCGACCCCTACCGGGGTCGTATGTCTGCCTTTTATGTTGTTTGCTATAAACATGTGATGCCGCTGGCATCAATCATTTACTCCTTCACTAATCGCTTCACAGCTTTTTCTCCGTTCTTATTTATTTCGAGGAGGTAGATGCCGCTTGAAAAGTTTTCAGTTGACAGTTGACGGTTGACAGTTGACAGTTGAACAGCCGACATTTTTCTTCCTGTTATATCATAAACAGTAAGTGTGCTGCCAAGCATTTTTTCATCAATTGAAATAGTAACGGAGTTGGTAGCAGGGTTTGGGAAGATTGCGAATTGCGGAGTGGCGATTGCGGATTTTGAAATACCGGTGGCAGTAGTAATCGTATTTGTAGTAGTGTTAGTTACAACGGGACTATTAAAATCAAAATAAATAAAGGCTGTGTTGTTGACAGTAGTGCCAAGCGGCAAATTGTTTTTGAGCTTTACTTTGTATTGCACGTAGCCGTGGCTCAGTGGTTTGTTGGTATTGCTATCGGGCAGGTTGATGTTTGGAAAATTAAAGCGCACTGCGTTCTCCTTTATCTGCACCATGGGTTGGTGGCTGTAAGCGAGTAATTGAAAACTGGCGGCATCTACATTACTATCTAAAGTATCGGTTACATAAATATGCTGCGCCTCGGCAGTGCCCGTATTTTGAAAGTGAATAGTGTAAGTCAACCACTTTTGAGCAGTATCTATATTACCTGCGGGGTACACTTCTTTTTCGTTGGGGTCGAAGGAGCCAACTACAGTGAAGCAATGGGTAAGAATATTATTGACAGGATTATTATCCCCCGCAATTGGGTTTACAATAAGCGTAAAACAAATTTGCGAACCTAAAATTGCATTAGTATCCGTAGCTACATTGATATTAAAATCAGTAAAGAAATTGACGGTTCCAAAATCAGGAATGTTCCAAGTGATGGTATCATTTGAAACTGTTGTAGGGACAAGTGCACCGCTTGCAAGTGAAGCATAATGTGCCGAGCCGTTGATGATTAATTGAACAGTACCGTCCGTACCCGCAGCACAACGTGCACCATAGAAATTGCTGGCATCACCTACTGAAACATCAACTTGTCTTGTGTTGCCCGGGCGAAATCTTCCATTGACATTTTGGGCGATTATATCAAAACCACTTTTGCAGTGGAGACCAAAATTCATTTCATCAATGAATGAACTGTGATTGGCAATACTAGAGTTGAAGTAGCCACTATCAGGACATACTATAGAGAAAGGTAAGTTAGTTGTGTCTAATGAGTATTCATAAGTCGACAATCCTGTATCAAAAAAATAGTTACCCACTCCAACTGTGGTTGTTTGCTGTTGTAAAAGACCATTTTCATAGAGTTGAACTAGTATGTTGTTAAATGTGTGCTCTCCAACATCATACATACAATTTGCACTAGTGTCTTGGTAGACTTTACCACTAATGTCACCAAATACAGGACAGCCATGAGTATTGAAAATATTACAAAGAGTTAAAGTGCTTAGTGAAGGTGTGCTTTGTGTATTAGAAAGTGGGTAATTAGGAATACAGGTCAAACTTGTATTACTGAAATAAAAGTATGCCACCTTCTTCAAATGATGTAAACAAGTCAGGTTAGGATTATCGTTACAAACTAAAGCATATACCGAATCGGGAAGTTCGGGTACTTCGGTAAGTTGGTTGTATTGGCAATCAATTGTAGTTAATTGATTAGGGAAGGAAGGTAAAGAGCTTAAAGAGTTTCCAAGACAATACAAATTTGTCAACGAATCAGGCAAGACAGGTAATGAAGTAAGTTGGTTGTTAGCGCAATAAAGTATATGCAACGAAGTCGGCAATGTAGGCAGTGAGGTAAATTGATTTACTGAGCAATCCATTATAGTTATTGAGTTGGGCAGAGTAGGTAATACAGCAAGGTGATTCCTACGGCAACCAAGAGTGCGCAATAAAGTTGGTAAAGTAGGTAAAGACGTAATTCCATTATCCATACAATCCAAGTTTAAAAGCGTAGCCGGCAAAGGAGGTAAAGTTGTTAACAGGTTATACCGGCAATACAGCGAAGTAAGATTGTCGAAATACTCAACACCTGTCAGGTCATGAATATTTGCACTCTCGGGATTTATAACAGTTGCACCTATTATTGCACTACAAGTAGTATCCATCTGCCAACCGACAATACTATCCCCTTGTAGACATTGGCTATAACTATTATAGAAAAGCCAATTCCCAAAGTTGATATCCGGAATACTCACCCACTGCGCGCTCCCATAAAACCAGGAGCCAATAAGAAAGAACACAGCGAGGAGATGCTTCTTCATGGTGAGTGAATTTACCGTAAATGTAAATAAATAATTGCCTTGGCTAGTCGCGCCCTATTTCCTCCTGCCTTCATTAAACTCCAAAGCGGTGTCGTATTTGGCTTTCATTATTTTTAAGTCTTCTTCCAGCTTTCTAATTTTCTCTTCCAATTTGGCTTCGCGTTCCAGACCTTCGGCTACCTGACTGGCGGGCAACATGGGTTCTGCGGGCGCGGGTTTACACAGGTCAAACAGGTCTTCACCAATGGCTTTACCTACCTCCTGTAATTCAAACATATTCCAGTTTCGCTTTTTAAGCAATTTGGTCACAGCCGGTTCCTTCCAACCCAGCTTTTTGGCAAGGACAGCCTGGTTCATTTCATGCTCATCGAGTAAATTAATTACTATTTCGCCCATATGGGGCACCGATTCTTCATTTGGGTTATTTCTGCCCATGGGTTGTTGTGTTGAAGGGTGATTTAATTTATTTGAAAAGACAATTATGCCATAGCTAATATCTGTTATAGCGCGCGAAACTGTATTTATACCGCTTCATTTATTCGCATTACTTTCCATAACGGAAACTTTACTTTCCATAACAGAAAGTATTCTTTCCATAACGGCAACTTTCGTTGCTATAACGGAAAGTCATCTTTCTATAACAGCAACTTACATTTCCATAACAGCAAGTTTTCTTTCCATAACAGAAAGTCAGCTTTCCATAACGGCAACTTGCCTTTCCATAATAGAAACTTCCATTTCCATAACGGCAAGCAGAATTTCCATAACGGAAACTTTTTGAAAATATTTTTCGATACCGAACCAAAAATTTTCGGCTGCGTGTTTGCCGCCTTAGTTTCGGGTTCAAATTATTCACCACTAAAATTTAAACACCATGGACGATAATCAAATTGAACACGTAGGCATGTTTGTGAAAGTGAAAACCTTTCTCAACAAAAAAACTTCGGAGCTTGCCGCCACTCCGGTTATTGCGGCTACTCTTCAGCCGGCTTTTATAACCCTGATTGACGATATTTTAACCGAAGAGGAAGATGCCAGCGCGCCTATAACGGGCAGCAGTGAGCTAAAACGCAACCTGCGCACAGCAGTAGAAGACAAAGGTTTTGAAGTAGCCGCTGCCTGTGTAGCGTATTACACTATCACCGTTCCTAATCCTGTTATCAGGGTAAAGTGTGAGTTTGTGCGCAGCGAACTTATGCCTTTTGGTATGCGCGATAACGACTTTTATGTAGCCATGAAACGCGTGCATGAAATTGCCGACCCCATTAAAGCCCTGCTTGCTCCCTTTGGTGTAGCAGGTGCCGATGTAGATGATTTAGGCACTGCGCTTGCCGCTTATTTTGCCCAAATGGAAGCTCCGTATGATGCCCGTGGCGAGCGCCTGGCGAGCGGCAAACAGGTGGACCGTTTGTTTGACCAGGCTATGGAACTTTTAACCGATAAGCTGGATGTGGTGATGAAATTTTACGTAACCAATAACCCCGAGCTGCACGATTATTATTTAACCGCGCGCTCTATTGACGGCACAGGTGGTGGCGAAATACCCGATGAGGACGAAGAAATTGTTATTGCTGATGCCACGTTTTTAAACACCCTTGTGCCGGCAGAAATTTCCGCTACCAGCCGTATGGTTATTACCAACAAGGCAAGCAACACTTCGGCACTCAGCGTTAGCTTTAGCCCTATACCCGCCAGTCATGGTCCGGTTATAAAAACGGTTGCCATAGGTGCTACTTTCGATGACCAGGCTATTGAACTGGGCTTTAATGGCGGCACCAACAATTTGGTTTTTCAAAACCCCGGCAACCCCGTAACCCCCGCTGCCATTACTATACGGGTGAAGGTTTTTTATTGAGAGGTAGAAAGCGGAAGTCCGAAGCGTATTGGTTTTGAATCCGGAGGATTCAAATGTTTATAGAAATAGCATATGGGTACAAAAAAGGTGCGACCCCAGCCGGGGTCGCATGTTGCGTTTTGTTTTTTCTATAAACAGGTCACCCCTCTGGGGTGAAGACAATAAAATCATGCTCTTAACCTGACCTGTATTTGCAGGGGACTGAAGCGGGATACTTAATCCTTACTGCAAAACCACTCTCCCATCCTTCGCCAGCACACGGAATTTCACTTTGCTGTTAACGGCTTCGCCTAAATATATGGCGGGTTGAAAACTGAAGCCGCGAAGCTTTTCGAGCAGGGCAATGAGTTGTTTGAAGTTTTCGAAATCGGAAATATTAAACGTGCGCGGCTCAATAGCAAGAATGTAGTTGCCCGCTTTGCCGTTGCAATTTACCTCAACCGTTATGTCGCAAAAGAAATGACTGCCTGCCGCAAACGTAAATGCATCGGCTGCCTGTGCTATAAACTGCTGTTTGTAGCTGCTGTATTTTTCGGGCGTTTTAGTAAAAAACCGCAGGTCTTCTTTGCCGTTTAGTTGGCAAAGCTCAATGGCGGGTGTGGTTTCAATTAAGCTGTCAACGGCATCGAAGTAGGCATCGCTTAGTTGCGCGAAAGAAAGTTGAGAGAGGAAGAAGAGGGGAATGAAAAGGAAGTGTTTCATAAATTTCAAAAGAAACCTCGCAGGTTTCGGAAACCTGCGAGGTTTGAATTTCATTTAAAACCCAATAGCAAAACCTAAATTACTAAACACTTTTGAATCCCAGCCCGAGCGGTGAACGGTGTAAGTGCCATAAGCATCCTGCTCGGTAAAAAATCCTTCGTAGCGATTGGTTCT
>CANJRM010000069.1 GCA_947476645.1 Bacteroidota bacterium | reverse complement strand
GTAAAGTTTCTCCGGCACCTCGCGCAACACTTCCATGATTCTGAAAATTTTTACACCCTTCGTTTTAATATCCATCTCTCCGCTCTCATACACTTTCGAAATTTCGAGCAACTCCATTTCGGTTCCGTATTCCTTGAGCGTATCTTTAATACCAAAGGTTTTATTGGCTTCTTTACATTCGTTAATCAATTGCTTATAACGCGGCTCAAAAATATGGAGATGCAGATGCTGCCCGGGAAACACCAATAAGTTCAAAGGAAAAATGGGAATAAATTTTGTCATTGCTGTGCTCAAAAACAATTCTAATAAAATATTTAATCTACTCTTGCCTTGCGTTTTTCATTTTATAAACAGTCCTGCAAATTTTAAAATCTCAGGTTCATGAATTGGTTTGAAGAGTGGTTCGATTCACCTTACTATCACATGCTTTACTGCAACCGCAGTGAACAAGAAGCCGAACTGTTTATTAAAAACTTAATAAAAAAGCTTGGCGTGGATTCATTCCAAATTCTGCATTCTGAAATCCGCATTCTTGATGCCGCTTGCGGAAAAGGTCGTCATTCACGCACACTCAACAAACTTGGCTTCGATGTTACCGGTATCGATTTATCAAAAAACAGCATAGCCTTCGCCAAACAATTTGAAAACGAACATTTACATTTTGCTGTTCACGACATTCGCCAAACGTATAACACCAATCAATTCGATTTTGTTTTCAACCTCTTCAGCAGCTTCGGATATTTTGATAATGAAAGCGAAGATTTAAAAGTGATAAAAGCATTTGCTGAAACACTGAAACCTGAAGGTATTTTAGTGCTCGATTACCTTAATAGTCAATGGGCAGTCAAGATGATGAAGCCGCGCGATATTATTCAGCGCGATGAAGTTCAGTTTCATATTCAAAAGAAATTAGAAAACGGTTTTATTGTAAAGAGCATTGACTTTTTAATTGATGGCGAGAACCACCATTATCAGGAATGTCTTAAAGTAATTCCACTCAATAGATTTGAAAAAATGTTTGCCGAAGCAGGATTCACTCTACTGCAAACCTTTGGCGATTATGATTTGAACCAATTCAAGCCCGCTGATTCACCAAGGCTAATCTTGGTTGCAAAACGCCATTCGTCTTGACAAAATTGCCGTTCGCCTTTCCAAAATCATCATTCGCCTCGACAAAATTTCCATTCGCCTTTCCCAAATTACCATTCGCCTCACCAAAATCAACCTCTGCTTTAGAAAAATCATCATTCTCCTTATCCCAATTTAAATATCCTTCCATAAAATTCACCTCCCTCCTTTCTTTAAAAACATTCTTATCGGCAAAAAAGAAAGAAACCTTGCTCCAACTAAAAGCTCCAAACCATAAACTTTCGTTCACCTGCAATTCATATAAACTTAACCTAACCACATCACCTTTGCACGAAACAAAGCAATGGATGCAGCTGAAATTAAAATTCTGATTGTTGATGACGAACCCGATATTCTGAACTTCTTAACCTATAACTTAGAAAAAGAAGACTACTGGGTGTATGCAGCCACCAACGGAAACGATGCACTCAAAATTGCGTTGAAAATAGAACCGCAAATTATTCTGCTCGATATGATGATGCCCGGAATGAATGGTCTTGAAACCTGCAAAGCCATGCGTCAGTTTCCGGTGCTTAGCCAAACGCCCATTGCTTTCCTTACCGCCAAAAGCGATACCGAAGCAGAAGCATTATGCATGAGCGTAGGAGCAAATGATTTTATCACCAAACCTATAAGACCAAAACTTTTGCTGAGTCGTATTCAAACAATGGCACACAAATTAATGTTTAAAAACAACCGAAGCGTGTTCAAAATGGGAAGTTTAGAAGTGGATTGCGAACGCTACGAAGTTACAGCTAACAAAAAGAAAGTTGACCTGCCCAAGAAAGAGTTTGAACTCCTCAGTCTTCTTATTTCAAAGCCCGGTAAAACCTACAGACGTGAAGAAATTAAGGAAACAGTTTGGCACAATGAAGAACTGAGTGACGACCGAACCATTGACGTTCACATCTATAAACTTCGCGAAAAGATTGGTGAACAATACATCAAAACCATCAAAGGTATTGGCTACAAACTCGACTATTGATTGGGTAAAAGAAAAATCCCCGCAATTGGAGGTGCAGGGACTTAGTTGGTAAACTATCAAATTCTTAGCGCTGCAAAGCAGCAATCTAAACTATAGACCCGTTAAGTCTTTAAATGGTTGCATACCCTACTCAAAAGTATAAGTCTTCTTGTTACACCAAACCTTGGTTTGGTAGGGTTGAAGAGAATAAGTAACCGTTTCGTTGTATAATTTATATTTCTGAACAATCTGGTCGCTCACTTTCACCTGTTCACCATAGTAGAAGGCTTTTAACCTGCCGTCTAAATCCTGATAAACAATGATGTCGTTATCTACTACGTAACTCAAGGGCACGTAACGCTCCAGCCAAAACTTTTTTCCCTTATACCAGCACCAGAAGTTTTTGCCGTTATCTACATAAGCAATCAGGTTTTCTTTAATGGTAAGTTGCGCGGGTCTGTCCTGAATAAGAATGGTCTCTTCGCCTTTATAATAAACCGCCAACTGTTTCAGTTGTGTCATATAGGCGGCAAAGTCTTCCCCTGTCCAATATTCAAAAGTGCTGAGCGTGGTCGATTCTTCAAGCACACCGTCTCTGAAATATTTCAGGTTACTGTATTGGTCTATGTAAAGAACCATATCACGGTCAACTAAAAAGTTGGAAGGCTCATACGTTTCGATGGTTTGAATTTTGCCGTGATAAAAAACTTTGAAATTGTTGTTGCGGTCAATGTAGGCAAAAGTATTGTCGCCAATTTTACCACGCTGAATTCCTGTTCGTTCCAGTAGTTGTGTTTCTCCATTGTAGAAAACATTCAACTCCCCTAAGGTATTGGTCCAAACAATTAAACTGTCGGAATAATAAAGTGAGTCTTCATCTTGCCGGTAAAAGAGTTCGAGTGATTTGAATTCATTGCCGTAAAGCACTTTAATCACATTATAATTCTGATACAGAAACCAGTTATCGGTCATGAAATAGTTGGGCGCATTATCGTTGATAGGAAAGGTTTTGCCTTTACTATAAACCTTAAGACGGTTGTTGGCTCCAATGTAGGCCATGATATTATTTCTGCCAATTTGAAAACTGCGCAACGGAAGGTTTTCGATATACTTTGATTCGCCACCATCAAACACGTAAACAAAATTATTTATGTCCTGAAAAGTAGCTAAGCACTGACTCATACCCATACTTACCATAAAGGCAAAACAGACAGTGGTTATTATTTTATTACTAAGGGAAACAAACATTGTGTTACGGTAAAATTATCTTTTGTAAATAACTAAGGTAAAACAAAGAAGGACTATTTATTTTGTGGTGCAAATTCTTACATTCGTAACCTTAAGTTTTTCGACACACAAATTTTTTACATGAAAAAGTTTTTACTAACCACACTGGTGTTGGTTGCTTTTGTGCTATCTGGAATAGCACAAGTTCCGCAGGCAGTCAATTATCAGGCAGTGGCACGCGATGCATCGGGAACTATACTTCCCAACCGAAACATTTCAGTAAGAATTACCATCAATAACGGTATCAGTCCAGGTTTTCCTGAATATCGGGAAACGCATAATGCCACTACTAATCAATTCGGTTTATTCACGCTCAAAATTGGTTTAGGTACAGTAGTATTCGGAAATTTCCCTTCTATCACTTGGGCAACAGGCAATAAATACCTTCTCGTAGAGTTCGACCAAAACGGTGGAACCAATTATTTAAACATGGGTGCTTCGCAATTGCTTAGCGTACCTTATGCATTGTATGCGGAAACAGCAGGCGGCACGGCAGGAACAGGACCAACTGGACCAACAGGTGCAGCAGGCGCACAAGGTCCAGCCGGACCACAAGGACCTGCAGGTATTAACGGAACTAACGGGGCTAATGGATTAAATGGTTCACCTGGTACTACTGGTCCAAAAGGAGCGACAGGAACAAACGGCAATACTGGTGCAACAGGAGTAGGTGTGACGGGAGCAACCGGAGTTGCGGGTGTTACAGGTGTTAATGGAGTAACAGGAAGTGCTGGTTCACCTGGTGTTACGGGAGCTACCGGTGCCGCTGGAACAACCGGTACAAACGGAGCAACGGGTGCTGCAGGTGTTACCGGAGCAAATGGAAATACAGGAGCCACAGGAAACAATGGAACTACAGGTGTCACGGGTGCAGGAGTTACCGGTGCCACGGGAGCAACCGGTTCAGGAGGTGGAGCGACAGGTCCTACAGGACCAAGTGGAATTGACGGTTTGCCCGGAACCACCGGAGCCAATGGTAATTCAGGCGTTACCGGAGCAACTGGCTTTGGTGCTACCGGAACTACCGGTGCTACAGGACTAAGTGGTAACGATGGTTTACCTGGGACTACAGGAGCAAACGGAATAACAGGACCAACAGGTGCTCAGGGAGCTACAGGTATTGGAATAACAGGAGCTACAGGAAATAATGGCGCTACAGGACCCACAGGACCTTCGGGTAATGATGGAATAACCGGTGCCACAGGTGCTGGTGGGGGAGCTACAGGACCTACCGGTCCATCAGGAAATGACGGAGCAACAGGTGCAGTTGGCGCTACGGGCGCGCAAGGCGCAACGGGTGCAGGAACTACAGGTGCAACAGGAGCAAACGGAATAACAGGAGCTACAGGAACAAACGGAACGACTGGTGCGAATGGAACTACAGGCGCTACAGGCGCTGGAGTTACGGGTGCAACGGGAGCAACTGGAAATGACGGTGCTACTGGTGCAGTTGGTACTACCGGTGCGCAAGGCGCAACAGGAGTAGGAACCAACGGGGCAACAGGTGCTACGGGCGCAAATGGAACAACTGGAAATGATGGAGTTATTGGAGTCACAGGTCCAACAGGGTTACAAGGTTCTACAGGAATAGGAACAACTGGTGCAACCGGTTCAGGCGGTGGAGCTACTGGTCCTACCGGTCCATCAGGAAATGACGGAGCAACAGGAGCCGTTGGTGCTACGGGTGCACAAGGCGCAACGGGTGCAGGAACTACTGGTGCTACGGGATCTAACGGAATAACAGGAGTCACAGGAAATAATGGAACTACGGGTGCAAACGGAACAACAGGTGCCACAGGTGCGGGAGTTACGGGTGCTACAGGAAATGACGGAGCTACAGGTGCAGTCGGTGCTACGGGTGCGCAAGGCGCAACAGGTGCAGGAACTACTGGTGCTACGGGAGCTAACGGAATAACAGGAGCTACAGGTTCGAACGGAACTACGGGCGCAAACGGAACAACAGGTGCCACAGGTGCGGGAGTTACAGGTGCAACGGGAGCAACGGGTAATGACGGAGCTACAGGTGCAGTCGGTGCTACGGGTGCACAAGGCGCAACGGGTGCAGGAACTACTGGTGCTACGGGATCTAACGGAATAACAGGAGTTACAGGTTCAAACGGAACTACTGGTGCAAATGGAACTACAGGTGCAACGGGCGTTGGAGTTACAGGGGCAACAGGAAATGACGGAGCTACAGGAGCCGTTGGTGCTACGGGTGCGCAAGGCGCAACAGGAGCAGGCACTACAGGAGCTACAGGAGCAAATGGCGTAACGGGAGTCACAGGAAATAATGGAACTACTGGGGCAAATGGAACAACAGGTGCCACTGGTGCGGGAGTTACGGGCGCTACCGGAACTACAGGAACAACAGGCTCAAACGGAACTACGGGTGCAACCGGTGTGACAGGAAATAATGGAGCTACTGGTGCTACCGGAACAACAGGAACAACTGGCTCAAACGGAACTACAGGTGTAACTGGTGTTACAGGAAATGATGGTGCAACAGGTGCTACTGGTACAACGGGTTCGAACGGAACTACAGGTGCAACCGGTGTTACAGGAAATAATGGAGCTACTGGTGCCACAGGAACTACAGGCACAACAGGTTCAAATGGAAGCACTGGTGCAACGGGTGTGACAGGAAGCAATGGAACTACAGGTGTTACAGGTGTGACAGGTAATAATGGAAGCACTGGTGCAACAGGTGTAACTGGAAACAACGGAACAACCGGTGCTACAGGAGTAACAGGCTCAAACGGAACAACTGGTACAACTGGTTCAACGGGTTCGAACGGAACTGCGGGTGCAACCGGTGTGACAGGAAATAATGGAGCTACAGGTGCCACAGGAACTACAGGCACAACAGGTTCAAACGGAACTACTGGTGCAACGGGTGTGACAGGTAATAATGGAAGCACTGGTGCAACAGGTGTGACGGGAAATAACGGAGCAACTGGTGCTACAGGAACAACGGGTGTAACTGGTTCAAATGGAACTACAGGTGTAACTGGTGTTACAGGAAATGATGGTGCAACAGGTGTTACTGGTACAACAGGTTCGAACGGAACTACAGGTGCAACCGGTATTACAGGAAATAATGGAGCTACAGGTGCAACGGGAACTACAGGCACAACAGGTTCGAACGGAACTACGGGTGCAACCGGTGTTACAGGAAATAATGGAGCTACAGGTGCCACAGGAACTACAGGTACAACAGGTTCAAATGGAAGCACTGGTGCTACCGGTGTGACGGGAAATAACGGAGCTACAGGTGCCACAGGAACTACAGGCACAACAGGTGTTACAGGAAACAATGGTGCAACCGGAACAACAGGTGCTACCGGAACAACAGGTGCAACGGGTGTGACAGGAAATAATGGTGCAACAGGTGCTACTGGTACAACGGGTTCGAACGGAACTACAGGTGCAACCGGTGTTACAGGAAATAATGGAGCTACTGGTGCCACAGGAACTACAGGCACAACAGGTTCAAACGGAACAACAGGAGCAACGGGTTCCACAGGAACAACTGGAGCAACCGGTCCTACAGGGGTAGTAACATATAAAGTAACGGGCACCAGCGATATTTCTATTACTGCTCCGTTAGTGGGTAGTGGGGCGTGGATAGATATGTCGCAGATGACGCTGACGTTTACTCCGCTGAACACGAATCTGAATCTTGAGTTCTCAGCACGCTGCACGTATTCGAATACGAATTATGATGAGCACCGCGTTAGCTACAGAATTGTGCAGGACGGTACTACCATTAAAGAGTTTTATGCTTACGGCACGTTTACCTTTAATGCTACTAATCCTACGGCTATTACCTATCCGCTGACGGGTATAGTGGGCACGCCTACAACCATTAAGATTCAGTGGATGGCGGAGAGTGTGAGCAGCCCTACGGTTACGTTTTTCAATAATCCTTCTTCGTTGAGTTATTTATACAGAACGCTGACGGTGACGGACAAGCCATAGAAAGGTGAGAGATTAGACTTTAGACTCAACACAACAGCCGAATACAAAAGACATCCTGACTTCTTAATTATAATTATGAACTTCTTTTTCAAAGCATTTTTGTTTTCTGCTTGCCTGGCTTTTTGTTGCCGTAATTTATTTGCACAGGCAGAAACACAAAATCCTTCTTTTCCTTTTTGGAAAACAAAAGGCAATATCAATACCAATAGCAGTACAAATTTTATTGGAACTACCGATTATGTGAGTTGGCGCATACGCACTAATAATGTTGAGCGGATAGTAGTTGATAGCAATGGATTGGTAGGGATACGAACAGCCAGCCCGCAAAACTATTTAGATATTAATGGCGACTGCGCTTACCGGGTAAGTAACAGTATTGTCAATACAACTTTTACGAATGATAATTTTAACCTGGTTACTAATAAATTTTCGAGTTACCGTATTACCAGTACTTATGGCGGTGACTTTACTTACAGCGGTTTTACAGGAGGAACAAACGGCAGAATAGTAACCCTCTACAATGCCTCAGCCGACAAGATTGACATTCTTGACCAAAATGGCGGTTCACTTGCAGCTAACAGAATCATAACCGGTACAGGGGGAGATATAACCATCACCGACCAAGGCTCGGTAACTATGCAGTATAATACTTTTGATAACCGTTGGGTAGTTATTGCATTTACCGGAGGCGATGCCATGGGAAATGATTGGCATACTACTGGCAACAGTGGCACCGTTGACGGCACTAACTTTATTGGCACTACCGATAACGTTCCGTTTAATATACGCGTGAATAATCAAAAAGCGGGCAGAATTGAAAGTGTTTCAACCACTGCCAATACCGCTTTTGGATATCAGTCGCTCAATGCCCTTAGTTCCGGACTTTATAACACCGCTATTGGTCATTGGGCACTTTTTGCTAACTCATCAGGTGGTTATAATACGGCTATAGGTGTGCGTGCTCTTTATTCAAATACCACCGGAATAATGAACAGCGCTACTGGTATGCAGACACTTTATTCCAACACCATCGGAAATTTTAATACCGCTACAGGATTGACTTCGATGTATTATAACACCTCAGGAAACGACAATGTAGCAAATGGTGTAGATGCACTTTATTCCAACACCAGCGGAAGTAGCAACGTGGCCAACGGAAGGGCTGCACTTTATTCCAATACAACCGCCAGCAATAATGTGGCAATCGGATTTCAATCGCTTTATTCCAATACTACCGGTTTTGCAAATGTGGCTGCCGGTGCGAAGGCACTTTACAGTAACATTTCAGGTATAAGCAATGTGGCTACAGGTAACAATGCCCTGTATACAAACAATACGGGAAGTGGCAATACAGCCAACGGAAAAGATGCCCTGTATTTCAACACTAGTAGCGATAACAATACAGCCACGGGTTATCTTGCTTTGCAATCGAACACTATTGGTACCTTGAATACTGCTACTGGAAGCCGCGCACTCTTTTTTAATTCCACCGGCAATTATAATACGGCCTTTGGCAACGAAGCACTCACAGCAGCCACTACCGCAAATTACAATACCGCCAACGGTTACCGAGCTATGTTTACCAATACTACCGGTTACGAAAATGCAGCTTTTGGAACACAAGCGTTATATTCAAACCTTGGAGGTTATTACAACACCGCCACTGGAACTAATGCACTTTATTCCAATGGAACAGGGTTTGAAAATGTAGCTAATGGCTATGAAGCCATGTTTTTAAATACCACTGGTAGCTTCAACACTGCTATTGGAGCTTACGCTCTTTTTTCTAATACCAATAAATTTGGAAACACAGCCATAGGTTACTCGGCTTTATATGCCAACACAACCGGTTTATTCAATACTGCCGTAGGTTACAATGCACTAATTACCAATACCAGTGGACTTGAAAATGTGGCTGTAGGTTCCGATGCTTTACACCTCAACGTATCGGGCAACGACAACACTGCCACCGGAGTCCATGTCTTGTATTTTAATACCAGCGGGAGTAACAATGCCGGAGTTGGCACGAGTGCTTTAGAGAAAAACACTACAGGCTATAACAATGCCTCTGTGGGTATGCTAAGCATGTATAATAATATTGATGGTTATGCTAATTCTGCTTTGGGCAAGGAAGCCATGCGAAACAATACGAGTGGTTATCGCAACACCGCAATGGGCTCAAATGCCTCATTGGCCAATAGTGCAGGGATAGAGAACACAGCCAGCGGTTACGATGCACTTTATTTCAACACCGCCAGCTATAATACCGCTACAGTAGTTATGCGCTTTTTGCGAATACTACGGCACAATACAATACTGCCAATGGATACAAAGCCTTAACCTCCAATAACACCGGTTATGAAAATACCGCTCTTGGTACCCAGGCTCTAAATTCAAACACCGGGGGCTATTACAATACTGGCTCGGGAGTAAATGCGCTTTATAGCAATGCTACTGGTATAGAAAATACAGCGCATGGTTACGAAGCGCTATACTACAACACCGGCAACTACAATACGGCTTCGGGTGCTTATGCCTTGCTCTCCAACGGAGCAGCAGATTTCAACACCGCGCATGGTTACAAAGCGCTCTATTCAAACAATACGGGGTACGAAAATACAGCAGTCGGTGGTCAGGCATTATATTCAAACCTGGACGGGTATCATAATACTGCCGTTGGGGTTAATGCCCTTTACTCAAATACTTCGGGATTAAATAATACAGCAGTCGGTAATGAAGCACTTTTCTTGAACATCGATGGTTATCATAACACGGCTACAGGAGGCAAATCCCTAAAAGCAAATACTAGCGGGTGGAACAATACTGCAATCGGCTACGCGGCACTTCTAAGCAATACCACCGGTAGCGAAAATACTGTGATTGGGGTAGCCGCCTTGGATGCTAATACTACTGGTTTTTACAATACAGTTACTGGAAGTGGTGCAATGTTGTTAAATACTACCGGAAGATATAATACCGCCAATGGCGGTGAAGCATTAACCTATAATACTACAGCCGACTATAACACCGCAACCGGATTCCTGACTATGTATAACAACTCTACCGGTTATGAAAATGAAGGAAATGGAGCGCAGGCGCTTTTTCTCAATACCACTGGACATAATAACACGGCTGATGGAGTCAATTCGCTTTATTATAATACCACGGGAAACTACAATACAGCCCTAGGTCACAGTGCGGGTAACAATTCGGCAACTACTCCTTCTAATTTTACTGCGGTAGGTTATAACGCAGGGCATGTGGGTAGTAACTCCAATACCGTTGAAGTTGGTAACTCCAGCGTAAGTTATATTGGCGGGCAGGTGAGTTTTAGCGTATTCAGCGATGAACGCATTAAAGACAATATACAAGCCGATGTGCCTGGGCTTGCCTTCATCAGCAAGTTACGCCCGGTTACTTATAACCTGAATATTCACCGCCAAAACGAAATGGTGTTAAAGGGCGCAGATACCACCGATTGGGAAGGCAAATACGATATCGAAAAAATAAAAATGACCGGTTTCATTGCACAAGAAGTAGAAAAAGCAGCTAAAGAAAGCAACTACGATTTCAGCGGTGTGCAAATACCAAGTGACCCTAGTAAATTATATTCCGTTCGCTATGCCGAGTTTGTAGTGCCCCTGGTTAAAGCCGTGCAGGAACTGAAAGCACAGAATGATGAACTGAAGAAGGAGATTGAGGAGTTGAAGAAGAAATAACAAGGAGACAACAGATGGCATACCACAGACCACAGTAAAAGCTAAATACAGAAAACAGAAAACCCCGAGTGCTTTAATGCGTTCGGGGGTTTTTCTTGACACGATAATTCTTTCTTCTGCGTTTCCGTTTTTACATTCGCCTTTCTTAAAATAAAAAACACGCTCATGAACAAACTTCTGCTTAGCTGCTTTGCGGAAGCTAACCGGAAACAGTGCCTCTCCTGTTTCTATTCAAACTAGTTCAATTGATTTATTTTATTTGTGCAGTTCAAAACACTCACATGAAAAAACTATTCCTCCTCTCCTGCTCTGTTTTTTGCATTCTGTTTTCAACCGCACAATTTAAACGCTGCTACACGCATGAGTTGATGGTGCAAAAAGAAAACCAAAACCCCGGCTATATGCAGCGGGTGAATGATGTTTTTGAAAACGTTAAACACATAGCAGCTCAATACCACAACAGTCGCTCGGTAAACGATACCATCTATCATGTGCAGGTAGTTTTTCACGTAGTATATACCAGCCCTGCCGAAAACATTCCTGACTCAGTTCTTATTAATCAAATAGAAGTACTCAACCGCGATTATCGCAGACGCAATGCCGATACGGTTCAAACCCGCGCCTGCTTTCAGCCCGTGGCTGCCGATGCAGGAATTGAATTTTACTTAGCCACTACCGACCCCAATGGAAATCCTACCAATGGCATTACAAGAACCGTTGGTCATCCGCAAATTCCTTTTCTTGGTTTTAACCCCGGCAGCGATGAAATTAAAGATTCTGCTAACGGAAAAACCTGCTGGCCTACCAACCGCTACCTGAACATATGGGTGGGTAATGTCTTCTTTGGTATAGTGCTGGGTTATGCTTTCCCTCCTGACAATGCACCTAACTGGCCCATAAGTTCAGGCACTGATTCAGCACATCAGGGTGTGGTACTTCACTATGCTGCGGTGGGCTCTAACTTTGCTTCTCCCATTGACCCTACTGTTGCTGGCGGCAGAAGTGCGGTGCATGAAATTGGTCACTACTTCGGCCTTCGCCATATTTGGGGCGACAGTACCGACTGTGTAGTTGATGACGGAATTTCAGATACTCCCTTTGCAGCCGATGCTTCGCAACAAACCTGCGACACTACTATTAACTCATGCGTAGATTCTCCTATTGATTTTCCCGACATGATTGAAGATTATATGGACTATTCCGATGACCGTTGCCTCAACACCTTTACTCAAGAACAGGTAGGTGTTATGCGCGCCATGCTCGCCACTTCGCGTGCGGGTATTGCTTATGTAACTACAGGTAGCACAGGAATAAAAAAAATTGTTGCTCTTGAAGGCATTGAGGTTTCACCTAATCCTTCAAACGACATTTTCAAACTTACAGCAAAAGGAAAAGAAGATTTGAGTTTCGAAGTTTACAATGCTGTTGGTGAAAGAGTAATTCCCACACAAAACTTCAGTTCATCAACAACCATTAATCTTTCTTCATTCAGCGCAGGAATTTACTTTGCTAAAATATCGTCAGGGGAAAACGTAGTGGTGAAGAGATTAGCTTTAAACCGTTAAACAGGTTTTTACTTTTAATTCTAAGCTTCGAAAATATTCTTTGCCAAAACCTACATGAATCCTCAAGCATAACTTATTTTAGTTGCGTGAAAAAAATTTGTTCCTTCTGCAAAATTTGAAATTAATATGCATCCTGCTTACACGTTACTCGCTATTCCTCTTTTTTTTCTTGCAATGGGCATTGAATGGCTTTGGGGATATTTAAAAAAGAAAGACGTATATCGTCTTAATGATTCTGTCAACAACCTTACAGTGGGTTTAGGTCAACAGGTATTCAGTTTGGTTTTCAAAGGCATGTTACTGGGGATATATTTCTGGATTTATAAGAATTACGCCTTCTATCATATTCCAGCCACCTGGTGGAGTTTCATTCTTTGCTTCATCACCTTTGATTTCTTTTTTTACTGGGCACACCGTTGGGGTCACGAAATGAATATTTTTTGGGGTGCGCATTTAGTGCACCATCAAAGCGAAGAATACAATTTAAGTGTGGCGCTTCGTCAGTCGTGGTTTCACAGCGCACTAGCTTTTCCTATTTTTCTTCTTATTCCGTTAGCAGGTTTCGATCCGGTTATTTTTGGTGGCGCTGCTGTTTTGCAAACCTTATTGCAGTTTCCTATTCATACTAAAGCGGTGGGCAAACTTCATCCGTGGATTGAATACTGGTTCAACACCCCTTCGCACCATCGTGTTCATCATGCTATCAATCCAAAATACTTAGATAAAAATCACGCAGGCGTTTTAATGATTTGGGACAGAATGTTTGGCACCTTTAAAGCCGAAGAAGAAAACGAAGAAATATACTACGGCATTACAACACAATTAAAAAGCTGGAATCCTGCCTGGGCAAACGTTCATTACTTCGTAGAAATGTATCAGAAGGCTCGCCCTATGAAAGCAGCCGATAAACTTCGAATGATTTTTGCAGAACCGGGTTGGATGCCCGATTACCTCGGTGGTCAGCAATATGCAGGTGAACCGGCTGAGGCTAATATCACCAAGTACGATGCCGATATAAACATCTATCTAAAAATTTATTCAGTGGTGCAATACTTCGTCATGCTGGGAACCGGTCTTTTGTATATGATGAACTTTAAAACGATGAGTTCATTCTATCGTGTAATTTTCTTTTTACTCATAATGGTTACCATGCTCATCATTGGCTCTATTTACGAAAACAAGAAGTGGCTGATTTATGCCGAGTATGCGCGCCTTGTTTTAGTGATGCTGGCGTTGAATACGTTCTATTACTTCTGGTATATCAACTGGTTCAACATAGTCATTGCAATTTCGGCAACTATGTTTGTAGCATGTGTCATATTCTTTACATTCTCCTACATCACTTCTCAAAGGCAAATGAATACTGCCTCTGCTGAATAGTAGTTGTCCTTCATTTATCAACAGCGTTTCTTTTGCTACCCCAACTTTTGTTGGGTGAAAAAGAAAAAAGTGCATATTCGCGTTCATCAAAATCAAAAACAAATTTTAGAACAATGAAAAAATTATTCTTAGCATTTTCTCTGCTCGGTATGGCTTATTCAGGTTTCAGTGCCGAAAGCGAAGCCGTATTAGATTTTAGAAATATCTTCTGGGGAACACCTAAAGACTCTGTTATTCGCGATGGCAAAAAACTTGACTTCATTAAAGACAAGAACTCGCTTATTAAGAATGCTTATCAGTTGAGTAACGATGATTTAACCATCGGAGCAGTTAAATTGGAGAAAGTGCTTTACATCTTCAACGAAGAGAACCGTTTTCAAAAAGTATTTCTTCAGGGCACAATGGACCAAACAGAGCAAATGAAGTTTATCCTTACTTACAAGTTTGGTGATTTCCGCAACGAAAGTTTCATTGACGACACGCATATTATGCAGTGGTTAGTAAAAGACGTAACCTTTACCTTAAAAGAAATTGCTAAGGCACGTTTCGAATTAACTATCGAAAGTAGCTGGCAGGCAAGTGAAGACTATAAGAAGAATACAAGCGTAGATGATTTCTAAAAAATCGTTTTTAAATCAATAAAAAAGGGTTGCTGAATCGGTAACCCTTTTTTATTGATAAGCCATCGAAGGAGTTGTCATGTCGAGTGAGGCTTTCCGAAACGAGACATCTTGTATTGACTATCTGATAAAATACAAAATTCTTCACTTCGGAAACCTCGTTCGGAACGACAAGAACTTCTACTCCGTAAACTTTTTATCGTCAGGTGCCCATCTTCCGTGAATAGAAGAGAACAATCTGCTCCAGCGTATTTTCTTAAAGAAACCTTCAGCATCTTTCGCATAACTCATCCAAATGAACCACGCCTTGCCCACAATATGGTCTTCGGGAACAAATCCCCAGTAACGGCTATCCTGACTGTTGTGACGGTTATCACCCATCATCCAGTAGTAATCCATTTTGAAAGTATAGGTAGATGCTTCTGCTCCATTAATAAAGAATTTGCCATCGCGTTGTTCAACGGCATTGTTTTCATACACATGAATAGCACGCTCGTATTGTTTATAGATAGAATCGTTCAATGTAATTGTCCATCCTTTTTTAGGCAATGTAACGGGACCAAAATTATCTACGTTCCAATGGTAACGTGCAGTATCATTAGGGAAAATATTTTCGATTGGTTCCTGTAATCTGTCTTTCTGATAAAAGAAAGGTTGAACGCTTGTAGTAATATCAAGTGCTTTCAATTCTTCCACATGTTGCTTCGTCATCAACACCACAAAATGATTAGCAGGCAAAACACCCAAGCGATTGCTGATATCTTCCATTTCCAATTCCTGAATTTTATCGGCAGATAAACCCGAACCATCTTTAAACACAATCATATAAGGCGTGTAAAGATTTTCCGGTTGGTAAGCAAGTGCATCGTTGATATACAACACTCCATCTTTTACTTCCAACTTATCTCCTGCTACAGCCACACAACGCTTAATATAATTCTCGCGCTTGTCAACGGGACGTGCCGCAATATGCGTGTTCGCATCGCTCCACATCATTTGTCGTGCAGTGGCATAATCAACTCTGTTTTGATACGCTGTGTAACGAATAATGTCATAGTAAGAAGGTGCTTGGTTTTCTATAACCACGGTATCACCTGCCGGAAAATTAAACACCACCATATCGTTTCGTTTTACATGTTGAAAGCCTGGCAGTGTTTTGTAAGGAAGTTTTATCCATTCCAAATAACTCTTGCAATTGAAAACCGGAATTGTATGATGCACAAACGGCAATGCAATAGGCGTATTAGGCACACGCGCTCCATAATGAAATTTTGAAACGAAAAGAAAATCACCCACCAATAAAGTTTTCTCCATAGATGGCGTTGGAATCATGTACGCTTCAGCAACAAAAATTCTGATAAGCGTAGCTGCAACAACTGCAAACACAATAGCATCTGCCCACTCGCGCACAGCAGAACGCGCAATTGGCTTCTCTCCTTTCTTTACACCACCTGCTGCATGAAATTTTTCATTGGGAGAAAATCCGAGATAAGGAATATAAACTACAGCAAACATCACGGCACAAAAATGTTCGAGGAAACCATAGCGTTTAAAAGCTGTACTCATTTCAGTCAACTGACTGGCTATGTAAAACAGGTTTACACCGGGTATGAACAACATCCATGTCCACCACTTCGGCTTGTCAATTATTTTTTGCCACTCAAAAGAGTTCAACACCGGCACAAATGCTTTCCATGGTTCAATGCCTAGCTTTTTAAAAATACCATAGGTACCAATGCGAATGCCGAGCATGTAAATAAAAATGATAGCGAGAAGAATCATGTTGTATTTTGAAAATTATAGAATGTGAGAAATGAAAATCATTGAGCGTGAAAATATAATTTTAGGATAGTTGTTGACTTTCATTATCGGGTTGCAAGCAGGTCTTTCATTTCAAACACTCCACGTTTGCCTACCAACCACCGAGCAGCTAACACTGCTCCTTCTGCAAATCCTCTGCGGCTTTTAGCTTCATGTTTTATTTCGATATAGTCAACGGATGAAGTGTAAGTAACGATGTGTGTGCCGGGAACATTCGGTTCTCTTTTAGCAATTATTGGGATTTCTTCGGTCTTCGGTCTTCGGTCTTCGGTCTGTAATAACCAATGCTTCTTACTCTTCAACTCTTCCAAAATAACTTCCGCAGTTTTTACAGCCGTGCCGCTGGGTGCGTCTTTCTTTTCGGTGTGATGAATTTCCTCCATGCTTATTTCATACTGCAGCTGATGATTCATCAACTGCGCAAGTTTGCGATTCACCTCCCAAAAAATATTTACACCTATGCTATAGTTAGGCGAAAAGAAAAGCGTGCCGTTCGTTTCAGCACATTTCTTTTTCACTTCTTCAAGTTTATGTAACCATGCAGTAGTGCCTACAACAACAGGAACACCCGCTTCAAAACATTTATAAATATTACCAATAGCCGAATCGGGTTGTGTGAATTCAATGGCCACATCACCTTTCTTCAAATTCTCAACAGTAAACTCATTTAAGTTTTCATCCGAAATTTTTAAAACAATTTCATCATTTGGATTTTGCTCCAAAATCACTTTCTCAATTTCCTTTCCCATTTTGCCGTAACCTATCAGTGCAAATTTCATGTTCCTCTTTTTAAAGTTCAATTATAATTTCTGTCACGCTGAGCTTGTCGAAGCGCTTCGACAAGCTCAGCGTGACATTCCTCTTTCTTATATCAATTTCTTATCGCGCCACGAAATATTTTCATAAAACTTAGAGCGCACAAAAGTCAGGTAAAATATAGTCGACACTAGTACCCCCACCAACGAACCCGCATATACATCTCTAAAAAAATGTTCGAGCAAATAAACGCGTGACACGCCAACCAGAACTGCCAAGCTGAAAAACAAAAAACTCCAACGTTTGTCGTTCAGCAAAAGGCTGAGCATAAAAAACAAACCAAAAGCAGATGAGGTATGTCCCGATGGAAAACTGTTATAGCGAAACACTTCAACTCCCTGCACAAAATTAAGTTGATGGGTGTGTTCAAACAAAACCGAAGGACGAACCTGCTCACTAAAAACCACATACTTCAAAAACGCAGTCACCCCAAAAACAAAACCTGCATTAAGTGCCAGCACAAGGCCTTTGCCATAGCTAAACCGAATTGCAATTACGATAATGAGCAAAAACATTGGTGCCTCGGCAATTCGGGTAAGGTAGGTGAAAAACGAATTGAAGAAAGGGTTATGCAGCGAATTGAAATACAAAATTTCATTCCCCTTTTCATAAGCTACTATTACAAAAGCACCCAACAGCACAAACACAAAATACAAACCAAAAAAAATTTTATTGACTTCAATAAACTGCTTCAAGCGGTTTTGGTTTTGGCTTTAAATACTTTTCTAAAAACCTTCAAATAAAAATCGGGACTGTAAATTTTAGAATCGCTATTGGCTTTAAG
>CANJRM010000068.1 GCA_947476645.1 Bacteroidota bacterium | reverse complement strand
TGAAATTTATTCAAACCATTACGAACGTAATTGTGGTAGCAAACGAAAACAAGAAATTGTTTAAGAGCCAGATAGACCAGTTAGTGATGCAGAAGGAATTGAAGTTAGCGGCCGATATGCAAAACATGTTAGTTCCGTCTAAACTTCCGAACAATGAACAGATTGAAGTTTCAGCTTTTTATAAGCCGCACAAGAATGTAGGCGGTGATTATTACGATTTCATTACTATAAACGAAAACGAAATCGGTTTTTGCATCAGTGATATTTCTGGAAAAGGAATTCCCGCTGCAATTTTGATGGCGAATTTTCAGGCGAATATGCGTATTCTACTTACACGTAAATATTCATTGCAACAGTTCATTGATATTTTGAACACTAAGGTGATTGAAATTACAAAGGGTGAAAAATTTATTACACTTTTTGTGGCTACATACAACTATACTACGCGTATGCTTTCTTATGTAAGTGCCGGACACAATCCATCTATTTTGTATTCTAACGGCACTGTTCAATTGCTTGACCAGGGCTGCACCATTTTGGGAATGTTTGATACGCTTCCTTATATCAATTCAGGGGAGGTTAAAATAGAACCGGGAAGTGTTTTAGTAACGTATACCGATGGATTATCTGAGGCAAGTAATAAAACGGGAATCTTGTACGAAATGGAAGGCATCATTGATTTTACCAACGTGAATCATGCACTTCCTCTTGATGATTTTAATACGCAGCTATTAGATAACGTCATTACGTTTATGGATGGAACAGATTTTGACGATGATATAACGTTACTCACTCTCCGTTTTAAGTAAACTGCGCTCGCGGATATCTATGGCTGCAATCAGCGCAATACCCAGAAAAAAGAAAGGACCTACTTTATCGCTTTCAAGCATATCACTTAAGGTAAGATTTACAAACACCATAGCCATCATAATTATCAGCATCATGATAGTTCGCTTAGCATCTTCTGTTTTTGTACGGTGATATATTTTTTCGCCTTGGATAAAAATGGTAGCATACAAAATTAGAAAAATGGCAAGTCCAATAATCCCTTGCTCAGTTAAAATGAGCAAAGCCTGATTGTGTGCCGAAGAGCGTTCAGGATTATCGCTCACATATGTTTCAAAACTGGTAACGGTATAGCGTTTGTAGTTGGGATAAAAAGTTCCTGAACCAAAACCTAGTAGCGGCTTATCTTGAAACATACGCGCAGCCGCCACCCATCTGTACACACGCTCCATACTCGAAACATCTTTGCCTTCAAAGGTAGAGGAAAGATGGTCGCCTAATCCATCGTGTAAAATAGTGTCTTCAAAAGTAGGAGCAAACTTTAGGTAATTATTATTGGTAAAAAGAAAAAGCATGAGTGCACTCATTGCTATTGCAAAAATCGAAATAGCCGGCTTCATCAATTTAAACCGAACAACAAAATAACAAGGTATTATGGCCAACAATGCTAAATAGCAAGTGCGCGTATACGACAAATAGATTGCAACGATGTAAAGTAGTGTAGAAAAATTAAGCAAATTTCTTTTGAACGTTTTTTTCTCATACCATGTTCTTGCTAATAAAAGGAATGGAAAAAAAATAGAAACAATGGCGGCATAGTTCACATGGTTTCTAAAAAATGGAGTCATAGGCTCATTGATTTCGTCAAACGAAAAACCCAATAAAGCGTGGCGAATAATTACCTGTATAATGAGCAGCGTAAGCGGAACATAAATGCACCAGAAAGCACGTTGTAAATCTTGCTTCGTTTTTAGAATAATGGCAGAGAGCAAACAAAAGGAAGTGGCATACCAAATTTTTGCAGCAAATATTTTGAACGAAACCGTAACGTTTATGGAAGTGAACGCTGTTACAAAAATCCAAAACAGATGAACTACTAAAGCAAGTATAATCATCTGTGTAAAAAAGCTAGTAGGAATAGATTTGTAATTGGAAAAAATAAAAACAATTGTAATCAACATTAAGCCAATCATTAGCGGTTCATCGGGCAAATCAGTTCCCAGTGAATTGGAGAAACTATACTCTATAGAAATAGGAATTGAAACCAAAAGAAGATAATAGAGAATACGAAAATTAGTGATGCCGAGATAAACAACAATGAGCCCGAAAGGAATTAGCGCGAGGTAATAAAATTCAGAAAAAAAAGCTGCCAGTACACACAAAATAGTCGCTGCTCCTAAAAAAGCAAACGCTCCTGTTTGAACTTTATCTATAGCGCGGTTCAAACTAAAGTTGTTTTCTTATTTCGGTAATTTGCTCAAACAGAAGTGCGCTGATTAAGGCGACAAAAAGAGTAATTATAACCGTAACCAACACCACTAACGAGCGAATAGGTTTTTCTCTTCTGTCGGCAGGCACTGCGCTTTCTAAAACGTAGAGTGATGATTCGCTTCCAAGATTAGCCACTTCAATTTGCCCAATGATATTATTGAGATTGTTTAACTCGCGAGTAGCGTTTCCCTGCTTTGATAAAATTTGTTTGTACAACTGCACAGCTTTAAAATCTTTACCGTCAATTATCACTGTTCCATCAGCACCTGAAGAAACTTTGATATTGTATCGTTCACCAACGCGAGCAATTGAGTCGCTGTACATAGTAACGTCTCCTTGCAATTTTTTTGTCTGTAATTTGATAGCATCGTATTGCTTCTTCTTAGCGTCAATGGAATGTTGTCTATTGATATCATCCACACGTTTTAAAATTGTGTTGATGATATCGGCAGCAAGTTTTGGGTCAGTATCATAGAGCGAAATCTGAATGGCATCACGCTCTGTTTTTATGGCTTCGTAATTCTTTTCAAATTTCTTGCGAACAACAGTTCTCCAATATTTTTTGCTCCTGTCTACCTCATAATGTTCAGCAATGTGAAACGAGTCAATCACAAAATCAATCACAGGATTTGAATTGGCGATGGTAAGAATGCGATTCACATCTGCCTTGCCCCCGAAGTACTCAATGTAAGTAGCAATTTCACCAAACAAAACACCGCGGTCTGAAAGCGACATATTGTTTGGATAAAAAGTAGCATAAGAATAATACCATTCGTCCATTACAAACACAGAAAATAAACCCGCACTTAAACCTGAAACAACGGTCAATATGAGAATGTGTTTCTTCCATTTAATAAGTGTGCGAACAGCGGCAAGTAAATTGAAATCTTTATCCATGTTTATTTTTTTGATTGATGTTTTTGCTTCGAAAGCGCGCTAAAGTAAAATAATTTACGAACCGGCTTTTGACCTGATAAGCGCAGTTAGTTTTGATATAGGAATGAGTTTAAATGCAACAGCAATCAGCAAACAACCTGCAATGGAAATCATGAACTCAGTTATCCATTCAACAGGAATTTTTAGAGCTGTAAAAATTACAGCAACTGAACCGATGATAAAGCCGAAAATCTTAAGTGCATCGGTTCTGTCGTAGGTTAGATTAAACTGACGATGTGCAGCAATGAAATGAATAAGAGCAGCTATCAATTGAGTGATGAGCGTTGCGTATGTTGCACCCAACGCTCCGTATGCAGGAATAAGAAAGAGATTAAGACACACATTCAAGAACATTCCTCCAACCGCAATACTGTTTAAAATTTTCAAACTCCCATGAGCGGTAAGCAATGTTCCGAAAATGTAAACGCTGCTCATAGGAATAAAAGTAATCATCAACCATCCGAAAATTTCTGCCCAATAAGCAGTGGAATGCTGGTAAAGCAAACTCATTATTTCATTGCGGAAGAAGTAGCAATTACCTGCTGCAATTATCGAAAGCACCAGCATTAACTCTGAACTGAACTTGACTAGCTCATTGATGTTCTCTTTCTTACGAATCATTGATGCAAACAATGGCAACAACAAAGTAGCAAACAGAAATCCGAATTGATTAGCGGCATCGAGCAAACGAAAGGAGGCCGCATAAATGCCCGCTTCATTTTTTCCATCGGGTAACATGCGTTCAATCATTACACCATCAATTCGATAGTAAATTCCCATCAACAATGCGAGCAAAGCGAAGGGTGCGCTCTTGAGTAAAATTTTTCGCGTGAGTTTAAGTTGCCAGATTTTTACACGCACTACAACTCTATTGCCGACAATGAATGCTGCAACAAGTGCTGTTATAAACAGCGCAGCAGTTTGCGCATAAATGAAATGCATAATGGTGAATGAATCTTTAAATGTAGGATGGTAAAGCAACGCAAGACAAATTACAATTGTTAGCAAACGGTCGAGAACAGAAAGAACAGAATCAGTTTTGAAAAGTTGGAGCGCAGCAATGTTAGAACGGAAGTAAAGAATTGCCGAAAGCAGAATTTGATTGACCACTAACGCCAAAAGCATTTTTAATTGCAATTCGTTATAGCCGCTCCAATACGCGGATAAAAAAGTGAGTGTGAAATAAAGCAAGGCGAGAAAAAACTTTATCACAACCAGATTCAGGAAGTATTCACCTAAACGCTTTGAGTTTCTGGAAACTGCGCGGTTATTAAAATTGTTGATACCAAAATCGAGAATGATGTTGAAGAGGAAAGAGTAATTGAACAGTGCGAAATAAAGACCGTAATCAACCGTGCCTATTTTGTTTTGCACTACGCGGTCAATACCGAAAATCCAAAATGGCTTAACTATCAGGTTAACCGCAAAAAGGAAAATAAGGTTGGTGGCAAATTTTTTCCGCATCATTAACTACAACGGCTAAAAGTAATATTATTGTCTTGTGAGCAAACGCAAAGCAATAGCAGTCAACACGCGGTTTCTGATTAAAAATAAATTGGAAGGCATTGGCTTGTTTACTTATGAATCGCTCAAACGAATTACACAATTCCATCCTGAAATTGATTTCTATTTTTTGTTCGACAGAAACTTTGACAAGGAATTTATCTTCTCGGAAAATGTTCATCCTGTTGTTTTGTTTCCGCAGGCGCGCCATCCGTTTCTTTGGTTTTGGTGGTTCGAAATTTCAGTGGCTTGTTGGCTGAACAAAAATAAGCCGGATTTATTTCTGTCCACCGATGGTTACGGATGTTTGAATAGCAAGGTTCCTCAAGTGCTCATTATTCATGATATCGCATTCGAACATTTTCCCGAACATGTATCGTTCCTCACGAGAAAATACTATCAATACTTTATGCCGCGCTTTGCAGCTAAAGCAAATCGTATTGCTACCGTTTCCGAATTTTCTAAACAGGATATTGTTTCACATTACCATCTTTCAGCAGAGAAGATAGATGTGGTTTATAACGGAGCTAAAGAAGTTTATAAACCCGCTAATGATGCGCTGAAAGAAACGGTGAAACAAAAATATGCCGATGGAAAAAACTATTTTGTTTATGTGGGTTCAATTCATCCGCGCAAAAATGTGAAGCGGTTGTTGCTTTCGTTTGAGAAGTTTAAAAAAGAAACAAATTCAGATTTTAAACTCTTAATAGTTGGAAGAAAAGCCTGGGACTTTACCGATGTGAATGAAACGCATTCGTCAATGAAGTTCAAAGACGATGTGAAATTTCTTGGACACATTCCGCCAAATGAATTAGGTGAAATTGTAGCAAGTGCTTATGCTATGGTTTATGTTTCACTCTTCGAAGGTTTTGGAATTCCCATTGTGGAAGCCATGAGTTGCGAAGTGCCTGTGATTGCTTCTAATATTACTTCAATGCCCGAAGCCGCTGGAGAAGCTGCTTTGTTGGTAAATCCAAATTCAGTAGAAGAAATTTCTTCTGCTATGAAAAAAATAGTGGAAGACTCTACGCTTAGAAACGCCTTGATTGAAAAGGGAAAAATTCAAATAAAAAAATTCAGTTGGGATTTAACTGCGCAGAAATTGTGGAGCAGTTGCGAGAAAGTTTTGAATAATCTATAACTTGCCATCATGCGAAAATCAAAAGATGAAATCATTAACGAGTTGAAGGAAAGTTTCGATTCACTTATTGCTGCTTCAGCGGCAGTTAGCAACGAAATGTTCAATGTGTCGAAAGAAAACAAATGGACAACAGCAGAAAATATTGCTCACTTAGTCAACGCTACTCAAATGACTACGATGGCTTTTGCACTGCCTAAGTTTCTTCCTGTTTTGCTCTACGGAAAACCCGGACGTGCTTCACACAGCTATTTGAAAATAGTAGAGAACTATGAAAAGAAATTGGAGGGTGGAGCAAAAGCTACAGGAGTTTATGTGCCGAAGAAAACCAACTACGAAAAAGAAAAGCTGAATAATAAACTGCAAGCAGAAGGCGAAAAATTAATTCGTGCCATTGCAGAAAAATGGAGCGATGAACAACTCGACCACTATCAGATTTCTCATCCTATTTTAGGATTGCTCACTGTTCGTGAACTGGCTTACTTCACTATTTATCACAACTCACATCATCTGGAAACGATAAGGAAGTATTACCTCTCTTCAGCAGGTTTAAGCCAAAGTTAATCCTCGCATAAAATCCACTGTCACTTGTATGTCATCGTAAATGATTCTGTCCTTTTCGTAGAAAGGAACAATTTTGCGGTAATCAGATTTTATTTTTTCAATCAACGGAGAACTCTTTAATGGCCTACGAAAATCAAGCGCCTGCATAGCCGTCATAAATTCAATGGCTAAAACTTTTTCAATGTTGTAAACAATCTTGTAAGTTTTCACAGCGGCATTTGCGCCCATGCTCACGTGGTCTTCCTGTCCATCGCTCGAAGTAATCGTATCTACACTGGCAGGAGTTGCCAACTGTTTATTCATAGAAACAATAGAAGCAGCCGTATATTGCGGAATCATCAAACCTGAATTCAAACCTGAATCATTCACCAAAAATTTCGGAAGATTTCTTTTTCCCGAAATCAATTGGAACGTTCTTCGCTCTGAAATACTGGCGAGTTCACTCATGGCAATTCCTAAATAATCTAAGCCAATTGCCAACGGCTCACCATGAAAATTTCCTCCGCTAAGAATTAAATTCTCTTCTTCAAAAATTAACGGATTATCAGTGACCGCATTTATTTCTCTTTCAAAAACATCGCGCACTTGTTCAATGGCATACTTCACCGCACCATGAACTTGCGGTACACAGCGAAATGAATACGGATCCTGCACATTTTCTTTTTGCTGTTTCGCAATTTCGCTTCCTTCTAAAAATTTCAAAACGTTTTGTGCGCTTTCAATTTGCCCCTGATGATTTCTTGCTTTTTGAATGGCGGGATGAAATGGATTTGTTTGAGCATCGAATGCATCAACGGAAACAGCAGCCACAAAATCAGCTAAGGTTCCAACACGCTCAGCTTCCATTAAGGAATAACAACCCCATGCACTCATGAACTGCGTTCCGTTCAATAGCGCGAGACCTTCTTTGGCTTTTAGTTTTATCGGAGAGATATTTTTCTCTTTCAACACATCTGCGGCATTTCTCTTTTCGCCTTTGTAGCGAACAGTTCCTTTACCAATAAGCGGAAGTGTAAGATGCGCCAACGGAGCTAAATCGCCACTGGCGCCAAGCGAACCTACTTCCCAAATAATCGGAAAAATTTCTGCATTGAATAACTCTGCAATTTTTTCAACCGTTTCAACCGTTACTCCTGAATGTCCTTGTGAAAGACCTTTCATTTTAAGAAGAAGCATCAGTTTCACCACTTCGTTTTTTACTTCATCGCCCATGCCGCAGGCATGGCTCATGACTAAATTTTCCTGTAGTTGTTCCAGTTGGTCAGGTGCAATTTCAACATCGCACAAAGCACCAAAGCCCGTATTGATACCGTAATATTTTGCTCCCGGTTCTGCAATCTTCTTCTCTAAAAATTTGCGACACGAATCAATTTTCTTTTTCGATTCATCGCTCAGTTTAATTTGATTTCCATCGCTTAAAAAATTACGAAGGTCATCTAAACTGATAGGTTGGTTGGTAATGGTAAATATGCTCATACAGCTTTAAGTAGTATGCGCCAAATGTATTTCTTCTTTGAAATAATGCTACACAATCAAGGAAAGGTAATTTGCAAATGACTAGTTGAGAAAAACTCTTTTCGTCAAATTTCCATTAGTGCTTTTCACTTGCACGATATACATGCCCGATGGAAGAGAAGGTAAGTTGATATCAGAAGTAGGAGTAGTAATCATTCTACTTTCAAGCAAACTGCCTGCGGTATTGAAAAGTTGAAGACTCAATTCTTCGTTACTGCGGTTGGTGATAAGAAGATGTTTCCTTTCTGTATTTAGCGAAATCATATCAGCATTAAGTTGCGCAACTCCCGTTGATGTTGCTATAAAAACACTGAAAGTATCCTGTGCGGTGCATCCGTAATTATTGGAGCATGTTACCGTCACCAAATACTCACCTGCTGCAGGATAATAATTGTCGGTATTCGCCACGCCTGTAATAATTGTTCCTTCGCCAAAATCCCAAACGAAATGGTCGGTGTGCGAAGCAAAAGCAGAAAAATGAATGCTCTCATTCACTGCAGCATAGTATTTAGATGCATAAGCATCAACTAAAATCTGGTGACCGGTCAACGAAACAGGAACAATGGTAGAGTAAACACCAAATCCAAAAACAAGATTGTAGTTTCCTTCAATTAGCGATGAAAAATTAAATACACCATTGACATTGTTGAATGAATTGAGTTGATTCAGACTGTCGTCATACAAACCGCAAAGCGTCCATTTGATGCTGGTATCTTGTGTAATAGTAAGTACGCCACTACTGTTGTTGCAATCGGCATCGGTTGTGGTAATAAGTGCAGGATACGAAACATGAAGAACAAACCGGTTATCATCTGTAAGTACTTGCGCAAAATCAAGTTCAAAATCCCCCAAACGCAAATCATGGAAAACACCAAGTGTTTTATCTTCTAACTGAATAATGCTGGTGGGGTCAAAATTATCGAGCAAGGTTGTCATAAAACGGAACGTGCCGCTACTGCCAACTCTGAAACCAATTGGAATACTCACAGGTCCTGAAAAAGTTCCGTAACTATTAGAGAAGCAGGGAACATTATTCGAAGTGAAAGAATAAATGTAAGGAGCACCCGAAGAAGTATCAACAATTTTCTGCCCGTCTTCAGGATACAGATATGCATTAGTAGAACCTAAGTCGAGATAAATATTGGTTTCATCATAAACCGTGCTTAGTGTATCGAGAATGCGCAAACGTATTTGCTTCTTACCACCAGCGCTTGAAAAAGCATTAGAGCAAAACAGGATAATCAGTAAAAAGAAAAACCCAAATTTTTTCATGTTAGGATGAAAAATGCTTTAATAAAATACGCTTCGAATCTTACTTCGGATTTAAAACGCTACGCAATTTAAATCGAATAACAATCAAAGTCAAGTCTATGTTCAAACAATGTTTATACCAAGACGCTGATTATCTGATATTAGTTTAATCGCGGGCTGATTATTTCAGGAAAGCCGACTGATTATATCGGTGATTGTAAGGTCTTGTTCAGTGTCACGGGTTTGAGAATTGCGCAAACGAAACTTACCCGATTGCACTTCGTTGCCGCCTATTTCTACTATGTAAGCAATGTGCTTTTGCTCTACATAATTGAACTGTTTCTGCTTCTTTACATTGCCGAGAAAAATCTCGGCAGCTATACCCGCATCGCGCAATTGCTGAACCTGTTGAAAGGTAAATTCTTCAACTGATTCTTCGCGCGGCACGAACAATACTTTTACGCCCTGTGTAATATTTTCAGGAAACAGTTGTAGTTCTTCAAGGACATCGTAGATGCGTTCAATGCCGAATGAAATACCCACTCCGCTCATATTTTGTCCGCCAAACATTTCGGTAAGGTTGTCGTAACGACCGCCACCACCGAGTGAGCCGATAGAAGAAGATGGACAGGCGATTTCCCAAATTGTTCCGGTGTAATAATCTAAACCCCGCATTAACGAAGCTGAAAATACTACCGAAGCATCTTTATCAAAATGCTTCATTACTACATCTACTTCTTTAGCTGCTAAAGAATCTTTGAATGATATTTTAAAATCAAAATAGTTTTTATTTATCAGGAACCTATGCAAGTCATCTATCTGATTCGCGCTTAATTCAAGTTTTATCAATTGGTCTATAACACCTTGCCAACCTATTTTATCTTCCTTATCTATTATTGTTATTGCTTCTCCTTTCTTATCAGTTATGCCAACTGCGTTAAATATTTCGTCAATCAGTTTACGATTGTTCACTTTTACTAAAACAGGCAATTGCAATTGCTTAAACACCTCCACATAAATCTTCGTCAATTCCACTTCATTCAAAAGTGAGTTACTTCCAATCACATCGGCATCGCACTGATAAAATTCCTGGTAGCGTCCTTTCTGCGGTCTGTCGGCTCTCCAAACAGGACCAATATGAAAACGTTTGAAAGGGAAAGCCAAATCGTCCTGATGCTGCACAACGTAGCGTGCAAGAGGAACAGTGAGGTCGTAACGCAAACCTTTTTCTGAAATCATTGGAGTGATTTCCTGTGATGTTAAACTTGCTACTTCCGTCTTCTTACTTCTTACTTCGGTTAAATAATCTCCGCTATTCAAAATCTTAAACAACAGTTTATCTCCTTCTTCACCATACTTTCCGGTGAGCGTTTCTAACTTTTCAATAGCAGGTGTTTCAATTTCTTCAAAGCCGTATTTGCGCAATACGCTCTTAATCGTATTGAAAATATAGTTGCGCTTTGCCACTTCACCCGGCAAAAAATCACGGGTGCCTTTGCTTAAGGTTGGCTTAATTCTTTTCACTTCACTCATGGCTCAAAAATAAGTTTCTGAACAACTCTTTTGCAATTGACGTAAAACGATTTGAGGGCGTGTTGTAGATAAATTTTTTCGCTCTCAATTTTCTGCGTTTATCTTTGTTCGGTTTCAAATAGCAGCATGAAGAAATTTCTACTTTCTGTCTTCTTTATTTCAACCTTCATTGGTTTTACCTACGCACAGCAGGATGCCGAATATAGCATGTATCGTTTCAACGGTTTGTATATCAATCCTGCTTATGCGGGCAGTCACGATGTATTGAACACCATGGTTATTTACCGTGCGCAATGGGTAAAGATGCCCGGTATGCCGCAGTCTGGTTCGTTTGCTATTCATTCGCCTTTGAAGAACGATAGAATTGGTTTGGGAATGATTTACAGTTACGACCGCATTGGTGTTACGCAAACGCATTCGGTGAATGCCGATTTTGCTTACCGCATTCCTATTGGTAAGAAAAAGAAAGTGCGTTTGTGCATCGGTATTTCGGCAGGTGTTACTAATTACAGCAGCAATTTAAATGATGTGGCTACCACCGATGCCAACGACCCTAACTTTACGGGCAATGTAAATCGCTGGCTGCCGAATGTCGGTTTCGGAATTTATGCTTACAGCGATAAATTTTTTGTAGGTGTTTCGTTGCCGCATATTCTCGCGAACAAACTCAACGGAAGCAATTCTGTTTTCTCTATGTCAACTACTGTGGCGCGTCAGTATTATCATTTGCTTTTTACGGGTGGCTATGTTTTCAGCATTGGTAAAAAAGTGAAGTTCGTTCCATCGGTCATGATGAAATATGTGCCGGTTCACGCGCCTATCACTTTCGATTTTAATGTGGCTTTTATTTTCATTGACAGAATATGGCTGGGTGCCGGTTATCGTTTGAACGACTCTTACAGTTTTATGCTGGCAGCAAACGTAACCAAGCAACTACGCATTGGTTATTGTTACGACCTTACCGTCTCATCGCTTAGCCGTTACACATCGGGCTCGCATGAAGTAATGGCGAGTTTCGATTTTGATTTCAGTAAAGGAAAAGTGGTAAGCCCGCGTCAGGTTAAATATTTCTGAGAGAAAATTATCTCCTAAAAAAATTCATGAAGAACAAATTCTCCATCCTTCTTATTCTAATAGCTCTTGGCTCTTCGTTGTGCGCGCAAAATTTTATTAAGCGTGGCGACCGACAAATGCGTAACGCGCAATTTGACAAAGCTGCCGCCAGCTATAAGAAAGCCGCTGACCTTAATGCAAAAGATACTGCCGCCTGGCAAAAGTTAGGTGTGGCTTTATTAATGGAAGAAGATTACACCAGTGCCGAAGCCGTTTACAAAGCCATCGTTGTTAATCCTGTTTCTTCACCCATCAATAAATTTTATTTGGGGCAGGTGCTTCGCATCAATGGTAAATATGATGAAGCAGGAAAAGCCTATAAAGACTTCGCTCTTGCTTCTCCTAACGATTCACGCGCGAATGAATTCAAAAACTTTGCTGAAGATGTAAAGCCGCTGTTGAATGATTTGAAAACCTACGAACTCACCAACGTTCCCGAAAATTCTGAAGCTTCTGATATAGGTCCTGCTTTATGGAATGGCGGAATGATTTACGCTTCTAACCGTGGCGAGGGAAGCGGAGTTAAAATTTCTGATTTATGGAGCGGCAGAGGTTATTACGATTTGTATGGCATACAGCCGGGTAAACCGGGCGATGTATTGACCCATGAAAAGCTGAAAGGAAGAATTAACCGCAGATTGAATGAAGGTCCCGCTACTTTCAGTGCCGATGGAAAGGAAATGTTTTTTACGCGCACCAATTACAAGAAGAAAGGTGCTGACGGCATTCGCAGACTTGGTTTGTATCATGCCGACTGGGCAGGCAAAAAAGGTTGGACGAACATTCAGCCGCTGCCGTTCAACAATTACGATTACAATATTTCGCATCCTGCTATTTCAAAAGACGGTAGCAAACTTTATTTCATCAGCGATATGCCCGGTGGTTTTGGCGAAACCGATATTTATGTTTCGGCAAAGAACGGAACTACGTGGGAAAACCCCGTGAACCTTGGCAAAGAAATCAATACCCCCGGCAGAGAAATGTTTCCTGCCATTGCCGATGACGGCACACTTTATTTTGCGAGTGATTCGCGCGTGGGGCTTGGTGGTCTGGATATTTATTCGGCAAATGCTTCGGGCAATAAATTCATTAACGTGCGCAATTTGGGAGCGCCTGTAAACACTGCATACGATGATTTCGGTTACGTAAGTGATGAAACGCTGCGCAATGGCTATATGGTTTCTAACCGACCCGGTGGATTGGGTGACGATGATATTTACAAGTTCATTAAGAAAACCGAAAGCGTTTGTGGAACAGTGGTGGACGCCAAAACAAAGAACGGAGTGCCTGATGTGAATGTGGTTGCTGTTTCATCGTTGGGTGATTCTATCAAAGGCAAAACAAATTTGAAAGGCGATTTCTGTTTCAATCTTCCTCCTAATGCCACTTACAAATTAGAAGCAACTAAAGACGGCTACGGAAATTTCGAAAATGTTCTAGATGTGCAGCCGATTAAAAACGAACGCAAAATAATTGTGCTTGAACCTAAAGGCGGAATTGATTTAGTGGTTGACGTAACGCAAAAAGATGGCGGAAAGATTGAAGGCGCTATTGCTTTTCTCATCAACAAAAGAACAGGCGAAGTGGTAAAGCAACTAAGCGATGCCAACGGCAAAGTGAAGTTTGATTTATACAAAGACCAGGAATACGATTTGAAAGTGGTGAAGCCGCTGCAAACCAAAGATGCGGTGTATAACAAGTTCATTAAAACCATTTCTACTTTGGGTTTAACCAAGTCGGAGGCACTGAACGAAAACGCGCAGCTTACTTTATACGATGGCAAATTAGTCTTCGACCTGCCGAATGTTTATTTCGATTACAACAGCTCGGTGTTGCAAAAAGCTGCAATGAAAGAACTTGACAAAGTGGTAACGGTGATGAAGACCTTTCCAGACATAGAAATAGAGTTGGGCTCACATACCGACAGCCGCGGCTCGTTTGATTTCAACTATGTGCTTAGCGCCAAGCGCGCCAATGCCTGTGTGGAATATCTCAAAGCACAGGGCGTAAACATTACGCGCCTTATTGCTGTGGGTTGGGGCGAAGACAAAATCAAAAACAAGTGTGTGGACTATGTTCCGTGCACCGATTCGGAACATGCGGTGAACCGAAGAACCGAGTTTAAGGTGCTGAATTTTGATTGATCCCAAATATTGACCATTCTGATTCTGAGATTTGAAAACCGAAAGTCAATTACACTTAAGTTCAAAGTTATAGCTTCTATAATTTCATTTGAGTAACCAATGCAATTGCTTCTCTCGCTTCCTTTGCATCGTGCACGCGCAATATTTTTGCTCCATTCATTAATGCAATAGTATTCAACACACTTGTTCCGTTAAGTGCATCCTCCGCTTTTATTCCAAGCGTTTTATAAACCATTCCCTTTCTCGAAACACCCGCAAGCACCGGCAGATTAAACGTGCCGAACAATTTCAAATTTCTTAAGAGCGTAAAATTATGCGCAGTCGTTTTACCAAAACCAAAACCCACATCCAAAATCAAATCATTAATTCCTGCACTGCGACAAACCTTTATTCGTTCAGCAAAAAAATCTAACAACTGAGTCGTTACATTTTCATAAACAGGATTCTTCTGCATATTACTCGGCATTCCCTGCATATGCATTAGCACAAACGGCACTTTGTATTTCGCTACTGTAGCTATCATATCTGTATCAAATCTTCCTGCACTTATATCATTAATGATATGTGCACCGCGCTGCAAACATTCATCAGCTACCCGTGCATGTATCGTGTCAATCGAAACAATCGCTTCAGGAAATTTTTCGAGAATACGCTCAACCGTTTTCAATACCCGCTTCAATTCTTCCTCTTCACTTATAATTTCTGCTCCCGGCTTCGAACTCATTCCGCCTACATCAATAATCATTGCGCCTTCGAGCAATAATTTCTCTGCTTGTTGTAAGACCACTTCTTCATTGGTAAACTTCCCTCCATCAAAAAAAGAATCAGGAGTAAGATTGAGAATGCCCATTACCACAGGAGTAGAAAGGTCAATGATTTTTCCGCGGCAATTGAGCGTCATGAAAATTTAATTGGTGTTAATTTGAAAGCGGGTGTCAGTAAATTCCTGAACAAATCTATCATTCATTTTTATTTTCGAACCGATGTTAAACACCTCGGCTCAATTTGACGAGCAGTTAAAAAACTGCCGCGAAATATTTCAGAAAAAAACGCGCGACTACGGCACTTCGTGGCGCGTGCTTCGACCCGCATCTCTCACCGACCAGCTTTTCATTAAAGCACAACGCATACAAACCATTGAAGAAGCACAAACCAAAATGGTAGATGAAGATGAACGTTCAGAATTCATTGGCTTAATCAACTATGCTATCATCGGTTTAATTCAAATGCAGTTGAAAGAAGATAAGCGCACCGAATTAAAAGAAGAAGAAGCCCTGCAACTTTATGATACACAGGCAGCCGAAATAAAATCACTCATGCTTGCCAAAAATCACGATTACGGTGAAGCATGGCGCGATATGCGTGTTGGCTCTTTTACCGATTTGATATTGATGAAACTGCTGCGTATAAAACAAATAGAAGACAACAAAGGCAAAACCCTAATCAGTGAAGGCATTGATGCCGGCTACCGAGACATTGTCAACTACTCCATCTTTGCCTTAATAAAACTTTCAGAAAAATAAACTCTAGATAACATGACTGTATATACCATCTTTGGACTCGTTGCAGCCGCAGCCTTTGCTCTTGCACTCATTCGCTTTCTGGTAAAGCGCCCTCCTAATATCATGATAACGTTCCTGCAAGATTTCATAGGAGCGTTTTTTATTTTCTCGGGTTTTGTAAAAGCTGTTGACCCGCTGGGCACCAGTTACAAAATGCACGAATACTTCGAAGCATTTGCAGGCGAAGGTTTTCGCCCAATGTGGGAATACCTAGCTACCTGGTCAACATTTATGGCTGTGGTAATGATTGCGCTGGAACTTTTCGTAGGTCTTATGCTCATCATTGGGTGGAAGCCGCGTTTCACCGTAGGCATTATTTGGTTGCTCACTTTGTTCTTTACTTTCTTAACCGGCTATACTTTCCTTTCGGGTTTCGGAATTACAAAACTGTTTCTTGTTGCATCAGCAGTAGTGTTGTTGTTGTTTGCATCAGCTACTTTTCCGAAGAAACAATCGGTGCGTATCAATCTTATTTTCTTTTCGATTGGTTCTGCCGTAATTGTTTTTCTGCTCACAAAATTCTCAGGCGCATTTTTCACCACTGCATTTGCAGAAACCGGAATGAAGGTAACGGACTGTGGTTGCTTTGGCGATTTCATAAAACTAAAACCATGGGAAACTTTTTACAAGGATGTAATTCTTGATGTCATCATTCTCGTGCTTTTAGTCAATGTAAAAAGTGTTCGTCCGCTGTTTGGTGATATGATTCGCGAGTTTATGGCTTACACCAGCGGTGCTGCTGCTTTAATATTCTGTCTTTACAATGTTTATGGCAACGAACCGGTAATTGATTTTCGTCCTTATGCTATTGGTAACGACATTATTGATTTGCGTAAGGAAAAGAAACCAGCCAAAATTGAAATGGTATTTGTTTACCGCAGTAACAAAACGGGATTACCTAAGGAATTCAGTAAGGACGATGTTATGCACGGCAAAATGGATTATGCCGAATACGACAGTATGCTCGAGCGTAAAGACAAAATTCTTGACCCTGGCATTCCTGCAAAAATTACCAACCTGCGTATTGAAAACGATGAAGGCGGTGATATTACCGACACGCTTTTGCACAATGCTGATTATTCATTGATGGTAGTTTCGCCTAGTTTGAAAAAGACGCATGAGGATGCTTTCAAACAACTGAATCAAATTGCTGCCGGTTGCGATAAACTTGGTTTGAAGTTTTATGCAGTTACGGTAAATGACGGACACGTAGATGAGTTTCGTCATCGCAACGAAACAGCGTATCCATTTTATCATGCCGATGAAACTCCTTTGAAAACAATTATCCGCTCTAATCCTGGTTTGTTGTTATTCAAGAACGGAGTAGTCATCAACAAATGGCATTACCGCCACTTGCCTACTTTTGAAGAGTTGAATACAAATTACTTTTCGAAGAAGTAGGAGAGAAACAAATCCAAAATTAAAAGCCCCCGAGTATTCGGAGGCTTTTGGTTTTTGGGAGTTATTGATTACAACGGAATCATTGTCCAGTCTTTAGAGAGGGTTTTGCCTTGTTTGATTTTGATTACTTCTGATTTGGGTTGGTAGGAAGGATGAGTAAGATTGAATGTGTAAGTGCCACCTCTCATTTTTTTGATTTCGTAGTGACCAACAATGTCTGAAACCTTTTTCTTGTCCAGCTCTACACATAAAAGCACTGCGCCTTTAATCGGAGTTCCATCTACTGTTTCTACTAAGCCTTCAATACCTGAATGATGAACACCAATATCATCTACCACGTTAGCGGCAAGGAAACCATTGTAGAAATCTACATCGGAAGTAATGAAGTTACGCATGAGGAGTTCGAGTAAATCGCTGTCTTCCTGTAATTCGTGGATTTTTGCAATTACTGCTGTGCCAGCAGCAGATTTACCTGCATCAATTGTTCCTGCTTTTCCGATAGCATCGGCAAAAGCCTGTGCTTTATCGGCACCTGCCGTGAGAATTGCGGGTGTTATGCCGTAATCGGCAAAGTCAACCTGAGGAATGAGGTTATCGGTAATTAAGCCGTTGATTAAACCAACCGTAGTTTTTACATCACCATCAAGAAGTGCAATAATTTTTGCTTCAGTGAAATTGAGGTTGTCGGCTAACTCCAGCCTGTCTGTGTCTAAACAGTAAGCGCGGGCTACCCCGCAAACCTGTTCGTAGTAAATTCCTACTGCTTTTTTGAGGTTTGCTTTTGATTGGGTAATGCCACCCGTGGTTGGCAATTTGCCCTGCGCAATTGTGGTAAGTTCATTTAAATGCAGGTCGAGTTTGATAACTCTGTTTTTGAGCGGAACAAATGCATTTACCTTAAGCGGATGCTCGGCAAAGTAAGTAGAGAGTTTTACTGAGCGGTTGTACTCCTGTTCCTGTTCGTTTGTTAATGCTTGGATTGCCATGTGATTTGGTTTTTGTGTTTATAAAAAGAGTTTAGTTGTGTTGTGCTTTTAGTTTTTCGCATTTTTTTAAATACTGAGGAAACTTGCTCCAAAACTCCCAAGGACTGAGATTGAGCTTTTCAATTAACTGGTCGAGTTTGACATTACTTAAGCCACGAATGCCTCTTTCTACGTCCCAAAGATTTTGGTATGACATGTCGAGTTCGTTTGCAAGGTTGGCTCTTGAAATGCCTAATAGTTCGCGAACGAATAAGATGAAACCGCCAATGAAATGTTTTGTGGATTGCATAATTTTCTATTATGCCAACAAATGAAAGGAAGATTTATTAAACTCTGTTACTCGGTAATTGAGTAATCAGAGATAAGATGGTTTTGATAATTAGCGAGGGGCGATGTGCGTGCATTTACGAATGAGCGAGGGGCGATGCCCCATCGCTATTGTATAGCGCCTCCCGCAAGAAGTGCGGGACAGGCCGTTGGGGCTTGGTGTTTTGGGTGGATGGCAGATGGCAAGTTATAGACTTGCTTTTATTAAAACTGTACGTTGTCAGATCAAAGTGGACTTGAGAACTAATATTTAATGTGGTATTCATGATTAAAAATAAAAGAGTTTTTAAAGACATAGCAACAAAAATGATTGAGTGTGAAAGAAGCGTTCCGTTGTTTAAGCGGAACGCTTTTCA
>CANJRM010000067.1 GCA_947476645.1 Bacteroidota bacterium | reverse complement strand
GCATCAAAACCTTTGCTCAGCGAGGTGATTGATACCGTTGAAAAATTCATCAAGCAAAACCATTTGCCGCCTGTTCAATATAACATCGAAACAAAATCAACGGTTGATGGCGATGATGTGAATCATCCGAAACCCGCTGTGTTTGCGAAGCTGCTTTACGACTTACTGAAAGAGAAAAAGGTGCTGAGTAAATGTATCGTTCAATCTTTCGACCCGCGAACCTTGCAGGTAATTCATCAAATAGATTCAACCACAACAACCGCTTTGCTGATAGCTGACATTGACAGCTTCGAAAAAAATATTGCTCAACTCGGATTTACTCCAACTATCTACAGCCCCAATGTAATGCTCGTGACCGAAAAGATGATTGAGAAGTGCCACGCACAAAAAATAAAAGTCATTCCTTGGACAATTAATGAAGAAGACAAAATGAAGAGTCTGAAAAAACTCGGAGTGGATGGCGTTATTACCGATTATCCCGATAGAGCTATTAAAGTTTTGCGATGAGATTTTTCATCTTGCTTGCATTTTTGTTTCCTCTCTTTTTGCATTCGCAAAACATTGATGTGGTTCCTGCTCCTGCGCAAGTAGAAATCAAAGAAGGGTTTTTCAATTATTCCAAAGGACTTGGAATTAAAATGGATGAAGCAGATGAGCAAAGCACAGCCATCATGGCTCGCTTTGCCAATCAACTGTTTGCAACAAAACGATTCAAAGTTCCTCCGGCAACTAATGCGGAGAAAAAAATTGTTCTTCAATTACTGTCTGCGAATTCTGATTCATCAAACGATGAAAGCTATCGAATCAGAATTTCCCCCGATTCAGTTTTGATACAATCACATTCGCATCGCGGATTGAGTTATGCTTGTCAATCGGTTGTGCAATTGTTTATCAACTCTCCGCTTACCAATCAAATTGTAGCTGCCGAAATCAACGATTCTACTCAATACAAATGGCGCGGTATGGAACTGGATGTTTGCCGCCATTTTTTTTCGAAAGAAGTGGTGAAGCAATACATTGATTTACTCGCTCAATTCAAGATGAATGTTTTTCATTGGCACTTAACCGATGACCAGGGCTGGCGAATTGAAATCAAAAAATATCCGAAGCTGACAGAAGTAGGCGCGTGGCGCACCGAAAAGGATGGGACAAAATATGGTGGCTTCTATACTCAAGATGACATCAAAGAAATTGTTGCTTATGCGAATGAACGTTACGTAACCATTGTTCCTGAAATTGAATTGCCAGGGCATTCAAGTGCTGCTATTGCTGCTTATCCCGAATTGAGTTGTAATCCAAATGGGGTCAAAGTAATTCCAAACACGTGGGGAATTAAGAGAGATATTTATTGCCCTTCCGATTTTTCGTTTCAGTTTATGCGCGATGTGTTGGATGAAGTTTGCGAATTGTTTCCCGGGAAATTTATTCATCTCGGTGGAGATGAAGCACCGAAGGCGACATGGAAAGAAAGTAGTGTAGCACAAGATTTAATCAAGAAGGAGCATCTCAAAAATGAAGAAGAGCTACAGCATTATTTTTTGAAGAAGGTGGAAGATTATCTCGCCACTAAAAATAAACGCGCCATTGGCTGGGGAGAAATTGTAAAAGGCGGATTGAGTGATAGTGTGGTGGTGATGAGTTGGCTCAGTAGACACGCAGGGGTGAAAGCCGCTGAACATGGAAACCAAGCCATCATGACTCCGCGCCTCTTTTGCTATTTCGATTACCCGCAAAAAATTACCGACAAACGAGGTGCGTGGTATATGACTAATCTTTCCTTGCGAAAAGTTTATCACTTCAATCCCAATGCAAAATCGCTTTCATCTGAAAAACAAAAATTGATTTTGGGTGGTCAGGCAAATGTTTGGACAGAGCATATCGCCAATGAAAAAGAATTGCGCCATCAAATTATGCCTCGACTTGCAGCTATGTCAGAAGCACTTTGGAGCAAGCCTGAGCAGAAGAATTTTCAAAGCTTCAAGCGAAGAGCAAAAGGTATTTCGCACGATTAAAAAATATGCATCTGCTCTATTCCAATATATTTGAAACGTGAGCGACAAAAAGAAAATCATTCTCGGTATAGACCCTGGCACCATTGTGCTGGGCTACGGTATTATTGAAGTAGAGAAACAGAAAATGACTTTGTTGAGCATGGGCGTTATTCATCTTTCAAAGTACGAAGACCATTTACAGAAACTTAGAATAATTTTTGAAAAGATTCAGGGACTAATCGAAAATTATCATCCTGTTGCCTGTGCTATTGAAGCACCTTTCTTTGGTAAAAATGTTCAGAGTATGTTGAAGTTAGGAAGGGCGCAAGGCGTGGCAATTGCCTCTGCTTTGACAAGCGATGTGGAAGTGTTTGAATATTCTCCAAAAAAAATAAAGCAATCGATTACAGGAAACGGAAACGCTTCGAAAGAACAAGTTGCCGCTATGCTGCAACAACTTATCAAGTTTGAGTTGCAACCGAAATTTTTAGATGCTACCGATGGATTGGCAGCAGCGGTGTGCCATCATTTTCAGAACAGCGCTTTAGTGGGTACAAAAAGCAAGGTGAAAGACTGGGCTGACTTTGTGAAGCAGAACGAGAAGCGAGTGAAATAGTTTTAGTTCAACGCAAATTCAAAACTTACCACATTGGTAATAATAGTTTCAGCCGCATTTTTGTAGATGTTGAATTTCTTGTCGTTGATTTTTACAACGAGCGAATTATTGAACACGCTGTTCTCCTGCATTTCCACCAAATCTCCGGGAAAGACTCCGAGTTTAAAAAGTTCATCGCATAATTTGGAGTTGCGCATATCTACAATAAACGCTTTTTCTCCGGCAGATAATTGATTTAGGGGTTTCATGGTGCTGCTTAAGTTACGGATAATCTAATGCGCGCTTCTTTGTTTGTCAAGTGCATCAATGTTTTAATCGATGTCCGCCAAACTCGGGGCAGTCGCACTTGGTGGCTTTGCACGAAGGCAACGAAGTTGAAAGCATAATTCCAACGGCAAAAATGAGCAGCACGCGCAGCATTGTATTCAGGTGATTCTTCATATCATTACAACGTTTATTTTCTAAAGTAAGTATACAAATTGGAACGAAGGAAAAGAATTTTAATTGCGGCACTTGATTGGGGGCTTGGGCATGCCGCAAGGTGCATTCCCATAATTAAAGAATTGCAGAATCGTAATTGCGAAGTCTTCATTGCTTCATCGGGCAGAGCGTTGAAGTTGCTGCAGAAAGAATTTCCCCAACTCACCAGTTTTGAACTGGAAGGTTACGACCCGCAATATCCTCAAGGTGGTTCAATGGTCTTGAAGATGGCTTTTCAATTGCCAAAGTTCTTACGAATTATTTCACGCGAGCAATTTCAAACAGAGCGAATAGTTTCTCAGCAAAAAATTGATGCGATTATTTCCGATAACCGCTATGGATGTTTTAGCCGCAGAGTAAAATCGGTGATTATCACACATCAGTTAAATATTCAGATGCCGAAGTGGTGGAAGTGGATGCAACCACGGGTGAATAATTACAACTACAAAAAGTTGAAACAGTTTTCAGAATGTTGGGTTCCTTCTACGCTTGATTCAATTATTCCTGTTCTTACAAATTCGAAAACTGATTTAAATGTTCGCCATATTGGATATGTATCGCGCTTTGTAAAGAAGAATTTGGAAAAGAAATATGATGTGTGTGTTATTTGTTCAGGTCCCGAACCACAGCGAAGCATTTTCGAAAAGATGCTGACAAAAGAATTAAAGAAGAGCAGTCTCCAAAGCATTCTGATTCGCGGCAAAACAGAAGTGATGAATCAGTATTACAATAAAAACGAGAAAGTGACCATTGCCAATTATCTTACAGCAGATGCAATGAACGAAGTGATTGAGCAAAGCGAAATGATTGTTGCGCGCTCAGGTTACAGCACTGTAATGGATTTAGCAAAGCTGAACAGGAAAGCGATTTTTATTCCAACGCCTGCACAAACAGAACAGGAATTAATTGCAACAGAATTGACAAAGCAAAACATTGCGTATTCAACACAGCAATCAAAATTTGATTTAGAAATTGCTTTAGAAGAATCAAAAAAGTTCACGGGATTTTTGAACTTTGACTTCGACAACTCACTTCTTTCAAAAGCAATAGATTCGTTGTTATGATTAAACTGATTAAAAGTTTCGGCTACGCGTTGAAAGGAATGCTCTTTGTTTTAAAAGAGCAACAGAACATGCGCATTCACGCTGTTGCTATTTTGGTGGTGACAGTTGCAGGAATTTTTCTTGGGCTCACGGCCATTGAGTGGAGTGTGATAGCACTCACCATCAGCAGTGTAATTGTTGCTGAAATGATGAACACTGCTATTGAAGATTTAGTTGATTTGGTTTCGCCCGAGTTCAATAAGAAAGCAGGGAGAATAAAAGACGTTGCAGCAGGTGCCGTATTACTCGCGGCAATCGTAGCCACAGTGGTGGCGGTTTACATTTTCGGAAACAAAATTTTCAATCTGCTTTTATGAAGAGAATCCTCTCTGTTTTTCTTTGCCTTTTTGTTTTTTCATTTCTCCACGCACAAAATTCTTTTGAAGGAACTTTGAATGTGCTTTATACCAATGATAAAAGCGAAACTGTTTTATGCGAAATAAAAATTAAGGGCGATGATGTTTACCTGAAACAACTTCAAAACGGAAATAAGAAATACGACCGCTTTGTTATCAATCTTAAATCGCGCGAATTGTTTACCGTTTCTGCACACGACAAAAAAATAACTATCAAGTACCAACTTGACTCGCTATTGAATTTTTACGACAGAAATAATTTGAAGGAAGGATTCTCACTCAACCCGGGATTCAATTTTAAAATTTCGGACAAGGTAAAGACTGATGAAGGAATTTCAATGGATAAATACACGGGTGAAAACGAAACGCAAAAAGCTGTTGCCTGGCTTGGTGAATCTACGGCTCCTGTAAACTCTCTCATTCCGTTTTTAAAATTACTCGGCAACTGGAACGAAGCTGATGGCTCGTTTAAGAATCAAATTTTTGAAACAGAGGTAAGCAACAAATCGAATAAGAAAAGTTCGAGAGTGAAAGTGAGTATTACGAAAGAACCGATTGCAAAGGAAATGTTTTTGTTGCCTAAAACTTACCTGCTGAAAGATTTCTCCAAACTAATGGAGCAAGGTGGAGGCAATATTGATTTGAAAATAATTATCCAGGCCTTCGCTCAATTCTGAGTTTCGGCAAGAGGAGTTTCAGTAACAACCTCTTTCACTTCTTCCTTGAAGAACACCTTCTGAAAAATCAGAATCAGGAACACTCCGATAGAAATTGCTGAATCTGCCACATTGAAAATGAAAGGGAAAAATTCATAAGCTGTATCGCCCCAACGAAAATTGAAAAGCTTCACGTGAATCATATCTACCACCAAGCCTTGTAGGTAACCCGCATAACCGTGTTCGGGTAAAAACTTAGCAGCACCCATATAGCTATCTGAAAAAATAACTCCATAAATAGTTCCGTCAATCATGTTGCCCAATGCGCCAGCGAGAATCATTGAAGCCGCAGTAACAAAACCCCAATGAGAATTTTGTTTGATGAGGTGACGAATAAACCAAATGCCTCCACCAACTGCTACCAAGCGAAACGCACTCAAAAACAATTTACCCCAAACACCTGGTAGCACCATGCCGAACGCCATACCAGGATTTTCGGTGAAGTGAATACTCAACCAAGAGGTAAGCGAGATTTCTTCGCCCAAAAACATGTGCGTCTTCACCCAAAACTTCGTGAGCTGGTCAATGATTAAAATGATGAGGACGATTAAGAATGTTTTGTATGCTTTCATTTAATTCAGTTCTACTTTTACTTTTAAAATTTCTTCATTGAATTCCACTTCATCAAATTCACTTAGCGAATCAACCAGTAAAATTTCTTTCGCTAAAATTTCGTTGGCGATATATTCCTTAAACAAAGCCAATGTTTTTTCGAGCACTTCATTCTTTACTACTGAAACTTTAATGCGGTCAAGCACTTGAAAGTCTTTGTCCTTGCGTAGATTCTGTACTTTGTTTACGAACTCGCGCGCATTGCCTTCCTGTTTCAATTCATCGGTAATGGTTACATCCAACGCAACGGTTAATCCGTTTTCGCTCACCACTAACCAGCCGGGAATATCTTCTGTTTGAATTTCTACATCAGTAATCAGCAATTCAAAAATTTCTCCTTCCAATTGCAGACTGTATGTTTTATCCTGCTCAATCTTTGAAATATCCGCAGCAGTAAATGCAGTTACTGCATTTTGAATCACCTTTATCTTTTGTCCGGCACGTTTGCCTAACTCTTTAAAGTTTGGTTTGATTTTTTTCTTCACCACACCACTTGCATCGCTGATGTATTCAACAGCTTTCACGTTCACTTCATTCAAAATGTAGCTCTCCACTTTAGAAAGTTGCTGCTGCATTTTTTCGCTTAGCACCGGAATTAAAATTTTCGAAAGCGGCTGACGAACTTTTATTTTTTCTTTTTTGCGAAGCGAAAGAATAAGTGAGCATGCTTTTTGCGCTAACTCCATTCTTTCTTCCAAATCATTATCAATCCACTTTTCGTTAGCAACGGGCAAATAGTCTAAATGGATAGATTCCTTTTCTCCATTCAGATTTTTATAAAGCCAATCGCTGAAGAACGGAGAGATAGGCGACATTAACTTTGCTACTGTCATCAAACATTCATACAAGGTTTCGTAAGCCGCTTGCTTATCATCACTCATTTCTCCCTTCCAGAATCTTCTTCTGTTTAAGCGCACATACCAATTGCTTAAATCTTCATCAACAAATTTTTCTATCGCACGGGCTGCTTTAGTCGGTTCGTAATCTTCGTAGAATGAAGTTGTATCCTTAATCAAAGTTTGCAGGCGTGACAAAATCCATTTATCTAACTCAATAAAATTCGGATTGTCTTTCAGTTCTCCCTTTGGCTTTTGAGGCTTATCAATGTTTGCATACAGCGCGAAGAAGCCGTAGGTGTTATACAAGGTTCCGAAGTGGGAACGAATTACATCCTGCAAGCCGTTCATGTCGAACTTCATATTCTCCCACGGATCGCTGTTGCGCATCATATACCAGCGCGTAGCGTCAGCCGAATATTTCTCAAGCGTTTCAAAAGGGTCAATTATATTGCCGAGACGCTTGCTCATTTTATTTCCTGCCTTATCGAGCAGCAAACCATTGCTTACTACGTTTTTGTAAGCCACAGAGTCGAAAAGCATTACACCTAACACATGCAACGTGAAAAACCATCCGCGCGTCTGATCAACACCTTCAGCAATAAAATCTGCAGGGAAATTCTGTTTGAAAATATTTTCGTTCTCGAAAGGATAATGCCACTGCGCATAAGGCATGGCCCCCGAATCGAACCAAACATCAATCAAATCGGGAACACGTTTCATTACTTTGCCCGATGGAGAAACCAAAATAATTTCATCCACTACAGGTTTGTGCAGATCGGTTACTTCAACCGATTTCATCAAACCCGCCTTTGCTGATTTTTCAATTTCAAGTTTCAGTTCTGCAATAGAACCGATACATATTTGTTCACTCCCGTCTTCTGTCAACCAAATAGGAAGTGGAGTTCCCCAATAGCGCGAACGCGATAAATTCCAATCCACTAAATTCTCTAACCACTGGCCAAAACGACCCTCGCCTGTATGTGCAGGTTTCCAGTTGATGGTTTTGTTCAACTCAATCAAGCGGTCTTTTACGGCTGTAGTTTTGATAAACCACGAATCGAGCGGATAGTAAATGATTGGTTTGTCGGTGCGCCAACAATGCGGATAGTTGTGTTCGTATTTCTCGGTTTTGAAAAGTTTGTTCTCCAGCTTCAACTTCAGAACAATCAACTCATCAACACTCATGTGATTTTTTAAATCAGGAATGATGTTGTTTACGCGCAGAATTTCCTTTTGCAGATGAAACTCTTTTTCCTTTTCTGTATCGGTGTAGTAAGCCTCTTTTACATAACGACCACCAAGAGGGAATATCGGGTCGTTCACTTCATCTACAAATTTTCCTTGCTTGTCAACAAGCGTGAGTGAGCCGATACTATTTTGCCTAGCGACCTTAAAGTCATCTGCTCCAAAGCTTGGAGCAATGTGAACGATTCCTGTTCCATCCGTAGTAGTTACAAAATCTCCGATAATAACTTTGAATGCATCGCCATCAGTTGGTTGAGTATAAGGCAGAAGTTGTTCGTAGCGGATGCCTTCTAAATCTTTTCCTTTAAACGAATTCAGTATTTGAAAAGGATTTTTCTTATCGCCCTTTTTGTATTCGTCAAAATTCAATGCAGCATTTTCGGCAGTGAAATACTTTCCAACTAAATCTTTTGCAAGTATTACATGAGCTTGTTGATGTGTAAAGACATTGAAAGTTTTAACCAACGAGTATTCGATTTCTTTCCCTACGGCAAGCGCAGTATTCGAAGGAAGAGTCCAAGGAGTTGTCGTCCATGCGAGAAAGAAAACATCTCCCTCAACATTGAACTTTGGGTTTTGGTCCTTAATTTTGAATTGTGCTATTGCACTTGTATCCTTCACTTCCCTATAACACCCTGGCTGATTTAATTCATGCGAACTTAAACCGGTTCCCGCGGCAGGTGAGTAGGGTTGAATCGTATATCCTTCATACAACAAACCTTTGTCGTAAAGTTTTTTGAGCAAGGCCCACAAACTTTCGATGTAGTTATTCTCGTAAGTGATATAAGGATTATCGAGGTCAACCCAGTAACCCATTTTGTCGGTGAGGTCGCGCCAGATGTCGGTGAACTTCATTACATCTTCGCGGCAGAGGCGATTGTATTCAGCAACAGTAATAGTTTTTCCTATATCGGCTTTGGTGATGCCGAGTTGTTTTTCCACTCCGAGTTCCACAGGCAAACCGTGCGTATCCCAACCTGCTTTTCTTTCAACTCTGTAACCCTGCAATGTTTTAAAACGGCAGAACAAATCTTTGATAGTGCGGCTCATGACGTGGTGAATGCCGGGCTTTCCGTTCGCGCTTGGTGGTCCTTCATAAAACACAAAGCGCTTATCGTCAGGCCGTGTGCTTACGCTCTTCTCAAATATTTTATTCTCCTGCCATCCTTTCAAAATTTCTTTTTCAATGGTCGGGAGATGCAATTGGTCGAATTCGGGATAACCCTTACTGTCTTCGTTTTTTCTTTTCATTACTGCTTAAAAATGAGTGGGCGAAGATAAAAATTTGGGAATGCGTAATGAGTGCGCACAATAACCTTCATCGGTTAACGTTTATCTTTGCTTTTAATACTTTAGCCAAATGAGAAGTTGTAAAAAATTTTTAGCGATTTGTTTTGTTGTATTTGTCACTCAATTTTCGTTTTCGCAGGAGCGCGCCTTAGGAACCTGGAAGTCGTTTATGCCTTATGGAAATTCTGTTGCTGTGTGTGATGCTGGGGAGAAGGTTTACTGCGCAGGCCCTCAATCCATTTTCTCTTATGAAAAAAGTACCGGCACCATTCAGGTTTTTGACAAATCAACGGGGTTGAATGATATTAGTATTAAAACCATTAACTACGATGCGACCACTGATGTGTTGGTAATTGCCTATAGCAACAGCAATCTTGATTTAATTTTCAATGGCACCGACATTTATAATATTCCCGACATTAAGAACAAAACAACGGGCGGCACTGTATCTATTTACGGCATTTCTTTCTATGGCGGTAATGCATACATATCAACCGATATGGGAATTTCAGTTGTTGATTTGGCTAGAAAGGAAATAAGCAACACGTATATTATTGGTTCTGCGGGAGTGCAGGTAAGAGTTTTTTCAACCAGTATTGATGGCACAACTATTTATGCTGCTACTAATGAAGGAGTGAAACATGCATTACTCAATTCCACCAATCTTCAGGATTTCAATTCATGGACTTTGTTCGACAGCGCACAGAATATTCCAAGAAAAAAAGCAATCTATGTGGCTACGCTCAATGGTAAAGTTTATGCCGTAATAAGCGGAGGCAGTAACGACACTTTGTATGAATACAATGGAACTTCCTGGACTACCAAATGGTATCAAACAAAAAATACGTTTACGGGAATGAATTTGGTAAATGGAAATTTGTATTTCAGTATCTACAATGATGATAACACAACAGCGGGAAAGCTTGGGAAAATTGATGCCAGCGGAAATTGGGAAGTGCATGATGCACAAGGGCAGTTTAGACCTGTTGGTTGGTTTGAAAGCAATGGTTTTTCATGGGAAGCCGATGCTTGGTGGGGTTTATTTAAAACTACTCAAAACAATAATGAAGGAATTGTTCCCGATGGTCCATACTCTTCATCTGTATTTGCAATCAATATCAATGATGGTGTTGTAACTGTAGCTCCTGGTGGAGTAGATGATTCGTGGGTAACAGTAGGTAACGACCAAGGTTTTTTTATTTATAAAGGAGACAAGTGGCAGACTAAAAACTGGTACTCCGATGCAGCGGTAAATGGGTTCTACGATATACTTACAGTTACTTCAATTCCTTCCATTGGAAAAACATATCTCGGTTCTTTTTTTTCGGGAATAATTGAATACGATTATGTTGCTAATACTTGCCGTGCTATTAGTAAGGACAATAGTATTTTAGAAGGAGCTCAGGGAGATATAACACGCACTCGTATAAGTGCTGTTACGACTGATAAACACAGCAATCTTTGGATTTCAAACGGAGGCGCACTAAAGCCAATTAAGATTGTTACTCCTCAGGGTGCGTGGAAAGAATTCTCACTACCCTACTTTTATATTTTGATGAAGAAGATGGTAGTGGACCAAAACGACCAGTTGTGGGCTCCAATGAAAGGCGGCTCTAATGGATTGTTGGTTTGGAGTTACAATGGAACACTGGATGATGAAAGCGATGATAAAGTTCGATTGTTGAATGTTGGTGCGGGTGCGGGTGGTTTGCCTGACGCAGTCGTATGGAGCGTTGCAGAAGATAAAGACGGAAATATGTGGGTAGGAACAAATGCGGGAATTGGAGTTTTTTATTGTCCGGGTAGTGTGCTTACGACAAATGGATGTGATGCAGACCAAATAAAAGTTGAGCGCGATGGTTATGTTGGTTATTTGTTCGGTACAGAAAGCGTGCGTGCTATTTCTGTAGATGCTGCTAATAGAAAATGGATTGGAACCACAACAGGTTTATGGTTAGTGAGTGCTGATGGTAAAACGGAGTTGTTGCATTTTACAAAAGACAACAGTCCGTTACCGGCAAATCAAATTACAGATATTGCTATTAACGATGCAACAGGCGAAGTATATATAGGTACCACGGCAGGGTTAGTGGTCTATCAGGGTGATGCAATGGGAGAGTGCAAAGATTGTGATGGCGCAGTGGTTTATCCTAATCCCGTAAAGCCTGATTATGACGGACCAATTGCAATAAAGGGTTTGGCAGAAAACGCCTATGTGAAAATTACGGATGTGGCGGGCACTTTAATTTATCAGGGAAAAGCTAACGGCACACAAATGATTTGGAATGGCAAAGGTTATAGTGGCACGCGAGCTAAGAGCGGAGTGTATCTTGTATTTAGTTCTACCGATTTGGGCAAAGAAAAGAGGGTGGCAAAAATTTTGGTTGCTAACTAGGCAGCAATTTTTTTCGGATGTGATAGAGAAGAAGGCCGAACACTCCTAGATAACTGAGCACATAAACTGCGAAAAAGAAATAGACACGCACTGGTTTAAATTCAAATGAAACCTGATGCTCGCCTGCCGGGAGCATAACGCTCATAAAAGCATAGTTGGTTTTAATGATGCTTGCTTCTTTTTCATCCACAAAAACTTTCCATCCTTCAAATTGACATTGCAATAAAGTGAGAAACGAAATCTGTTCGGTCTTAGTAGTTGCAATTACACTGCCCGGCTTAAATTCTTTCAGCAACAATTCTGACTTTGGGTTTTGGCTTGCAACGTTAGCAACCACAACTTCAGCATAAATAGAATTGTTGTTGAGCCTTCCGCTTTTTGCATCTGCATCAATACTATCGAGCAAATTAATTCTGTCCGATAAAAAAATTTCGGGTTGTTTTAAAGTGTGTTTCGAAACAGGGGAATCGAAAAACACAGCAATCTGTTTCAGGTAAAAAGGATTGAAGCCATCGTTGCAAGGTTCTTTGCGAAGAATACTTGCGTTCCAAACCAATGGTTCAAGTTCTTTGCTTCCGTATATACCATACGATTCAACAGCGCGATTTAAATCGGGAGTGGGAAACCCTTGCGGTAAATTTTTTACGGCTGTATGAAAATCAGAAACGCGATTGTCAGAAACCACTGTTCCGTGAACATTCATTTGAGCCGCAAGCATGATGTCAGCTATCCAAAATAAGGAAATGGCAACAGCCAGTTTTTTCTCCTTTATGAAAAAGAAAATAGGCAACATTAATGTCATCAATCCGAGTTGTAAAACTCCTTGAATCAAGAGGCACTTGTAAATATTTCCGTTTTCAATGAAATCAGAAATTCGATTGGTGTAAATAAAATCGCGAAAGGTGTGCCATAGATTTTCGTGTTTCATGGCCAAGCAAAAAACCAATAACAGCACAACAGCTTCTGCTGCTAAAGCAAAAAGAAAAACCTTCTTCAACACATTAGAATAGCGTGTAAAAAAAGCATTCAACCCATTTGCCGCGAGCAATAGAAAACAGAAAATCGCAAACGCTCTGAAGATAGAAGCATGCCTAAACATTTTCATGAAGGGTAAAGTGTAATACAGCCAACCTCGAACAGGCAAATATTTTCCCATGGCAGCAGCAAGGCAAAACAAACCGCAAGCGAGAAGAAGAAAATTTCTCTTCCGGGTATCTGAAAACAAACCAACAACCATTAGTGGTGCCAGCAACAATCCAGAATAGATGTTTCGCATGGTTATATCCGTGTCGAACGAAGTGGTGTTGGCGAGTGATGCAAACGGAAACAGAAATGAAGTGAGCGATTTAGGTGACAGCGAATTGATGTTCACAATATCTAAGGACAATGCATTAGCTCTTTTCAAAAACGGAAAAACCTGATAAAGTGAAAACAAATAACCTGAACACAAAAGAAAAAATGTGACCGAAAGGGCTACTCCAAAAAAAACATTCCGCTGAATGTATTTTTCCTGCTTTCTGTTTTTGACGGTGTAAAACAAGAAGATGAAAAACAGAGCATAACACGCAAACACAAAAAACACTACGTAACCACCCGTTAGACAAAGTGCCAACACAAGACCAGTCTGAATAAATCGAATTAACTTCTGCTCTCGCAAACCGGAAATGAAATAGTGGAAAATGAAAGGCATCCATGCCATACCTATAACAAGTGTTGGGTGTGAGGAATGACCAATAAAAAATCCACTGAGCGGATAAACAACACTTGCTGCCAGAGTGGCTTCTTTTGAAATGCCAAATGTCTGAAGCAGCTTATAAATACCCAAGGCAGCTATTGCCAAATGAACAATGAATTCTGCCTGCAGTGTATAAGCATTATACCCAACGGTGAGCGCTATCAAAAAATCGAAAGGGTACCAAAAGCCGGATTGCGGGTCCGCATAAAAGGGATAGCCAAGATGAATATATGGACACCACCAGGGCATGGTGTTGTTCGCAAAACACTCACTCATAAAATAACGAGTTGGAAAATAATAATCCATCATATCCCATTTCATGGTGTTAACACAGAAGCTAACCTGCCACAGTGCCAAAACAGGAACAATCAAAATGAGTAATATTGAAAAAATATTGGGCGAAAGCTTTTTAAGCATGTGCCGGCAAATATATGTATCATAAAACAAGGGGCATTGTTCTTCACACCATTAAATATTCTGAAACGAGTGTGATTGCAAAAATTTATACCGAGAAGCTCGGGTTACAATCATACATAGTGAAGGGTGTGCGCGCGGCAAAATCAAAATCGAAAGCTGCAATGCTGCAACCGCTTACGCTTTTAGAAATGGAAGTTTCTCATAGGGAGAATAAGGGATTGCAATACATCAAAGAGTTTAGGAGAGCTTTTGTTTTTCAATCTATACCTTTCGATACGTTGAAATCCACCATTTCCTTTTTTCTGTTGGAGGTAATTTCAAAATCAATTCGCGAACATGAACCGAACGGTGAAATGTTTGAGTTTATATACGAAGCACTTTGTGCTCTAGATGAAACAGAAAAACTGAATCCCGATTTTCATTTGCTGTTTCTGATTCATTTTGCACGCCATCTTGGTTTTGCTCCTCACGAGAATTTTTCAGACACCAATTGCTTTTTCGAAATGGGAGAAGGTGTTTTTACATCGGCACAAAGCACACTTTATATCATGGATAAAAAAGAAAGTGCCTTGCTCCATAGTTTACTCGAAACAAATCTGTTTGAAACTTCGAGTTCAAAAATTTCAAGAGCCGAACGCAAAACGATGATGAGAAACCTGCTGAAGTATTATCAGTTGCATTTGGAGAATTTCAGTTTGAAGAGTCCTGAAATTTTGGAAGAGATTTTGGATTGAAACTTGTTTCTGTGGAGCAATGTCATGCTGAGCTTGTCGAAGCATATTTGCACAAACCCTTCGGCAAGCTCAGGGTGACACCTTCTTTTTATTTCACTCCCACTTTTATCCAAACGTTTGTCTTGCGCGTGAGGTAATCTTCCATTCGGCAAAACACATTACCCTTCGGAATTTCGTAATGAGGAATTACGCAGTTTGTTTTAGCTGAAGTCAAATTGTTTTCGCTCGTTTGAAAATGCGAATGAAGTTGAAACGAAACTTTTGAGAGCAGGTACGTTCTGTAAACTCCGCTTGCCTGTGCAAAGAAGGATGCGAAAACAAAAAGCATGACCATCAATTTTCTCATTTTCCCATCAATGAATAATTTTTCAAAAGCAAACTTATATCAGCAGATACGGAATAATGGCGGGCATAGTTCAACTCCACTTCTGTAATTTCATCTTTGCTGAGCTCAAATTCTTTCAGCTTATCTGACGGATGAAGAACTCCTCGCTTTGCATTTGGAAATGTTTTTAAATTTTTTTCAGACGAAAATCCAATCCACGATTTTTTACCTAATAAAACTTCGAACCAATTGGGAATAAACTTTCCAAAATTCTTGATCACAACAACATTGAGCGGAAGAAGAGGCAACATCAAAAGTGCAACCGAAAAATCAAAAACTCGTTTGCTTCGAATGTTTTGCGGTTTGAACAAAGCATAGCTTCGTTCTGCCACATACAAATCTCCCGCGCTGTCTTTTGAATTGCTGCCAATGAGTGCATTACTTCCTTCATTCAAAATCTTGTAATCAATCTTTTTTCCGCATAGGCTTATCTGCTCAATAATTTCTTTGAATGAAAAATCGTTAGAGCAAAAAACGATTTCGTTATTGCTGTGAATGGCAGAAGTTTTTTTGGTGGTGGCTAAATCACCGGAGGAAATGATTTCCTGGGTATTGCCGAGCGTTCTTAAAATATTTTCAGCGCGTGATGCATCTGCTTTACCTAACACCAAACTTCTTTTGTCCTCTTCATTTTCTACCGAAAGCGATTGATGTTTAATGAGATGATAAACCGTGCGCGTAAACAACATTTCAAAAATTGTCCATGCCGCGCCAAGCAAAATGATGGCGCGGGAAAAGCGCCATTCGTTTGGAATGAAGGCATACACCACGGCAATAGTCACTGTACCAAATAAAATGCCACGTAGAATATTTGAAACGCGAAACGGTTTATCGTAAGCACCACTCAAAAACGCAGCAAGCATCCAAATGAAAATATAGACAGGCACTACAATAAAGAGAAACTCATTCGGATAATAATGTTCGTGATACTTTATAGTGTCTTCCCAATAGGTTTTGATGAAATAAATTCCACTAAAACTCAGCAACGCATCAATGATGAAAAGAAAAGAAGATGCAAAAACGTTTGCAAGAAAAGTAAGCAGTCCTCTGAAGATGATGGCAAAATTGATAAGCAACGAAAAAAGCCCCGATTGATTTCCGCTGAAATGTTTTCGCGCAAAAATGAGCATGGCGTTGTAAAACACTTTCACATAATTCAAGCTTCCCTTCTTCGTGCTTTCGCCTTTGTAATGAATGATAGTGGTGTCTGGGAAATAAAAATTCTTGTAGCCTTCCTTTTGAATTCGATAACTCAAATCAATGTCCTCACCGTACATGAAAAAATTTTCATCGAGTAAACCCACGCGGTCTAGCACAGCTTTTCGAATAAACATAAACGCACCTGAGAGAACATCAACTTCATACTGTTGATGTTCGTCAATAAAACCAAGATGATACTTGCCAAATTTTTCTGACGTTGGAAACAGTTTTGCCAAGCCAAATGTTTTATAAAAAGCCACTTCGGGCGTTGGCAATCCACGTTTCGATTCGGGAAGAAAATTTCCTTTGCCATCAATCATTCGCACGCCTAGCGCGCCTGCTCGTCTGTTCACAAACGAGTCCATAAAATCATAACACTTTGTAAAAGTATCTTCAGCTACAACGGTATCGGGATTTAAAAGCAAAATGAATTCGCCTGTAGCTTGTTGAATCGCTTGATTGTTCGCTTTTGAAAAACCAACATTGGTTTCGTTGGCAACAATTTTTACGAAAGGAAATTTCTGTTGCAGCATTTCAACAGAGCCATCGGAAGAAGCGTTGTCTACCACAAAAATTTCTGCTTTCATTTTTTGTGTAGCACGAGCCACTGAAAGCAGACACTGCTCCAGAAAATATTTTACGTTGTAGTTGACTATAATGATGGAAAGCTGCATGCTGTGCTCTTAAACGTCAAATTGAAATTTTAATTGGAATTCTTTACCAAATAATTTTCGTATGGCATACGCGTGGCAATGGAACGCGCAAGTGTCATTTCATCGGTGTATTCTAATTCACCGCCAAAAGAAATTCCGCGTGCAATCGTGGTGATGTTCACATTGAGGTCTTTCAGTTTTTTGCTTACGTAAAAAATGGTCGTGTCGCCTTCAATGGTTGGGCTGATAGCCATAATTATTTCTTTCACCTCACCACTTTTTACTCGTGCAATCAAAGAATCAATATTCAGTTTATCGGGACCAATACCGTCAATAGGAGAAATAACTCCACCTAAAACATGATAAGTTCCTTTGTAAATATTTGTGTTCTCAATGGCAATTACATCGCGAATGGTTTCTACCAAACAAACGATGGCGTGGTCGCGATGATGACTGCCGCAAATTTCGCATAACTCGTGGTCGGAAACATTGTTGCAGGTGCGGCAAAATTTTATTTCGTTGCGCATGCGCACTACTGCATCGCCAAAATATTGCACTTTGTCTTCATCCTGTTTTAGCAAATGCAACACTAATCGCAACGCTGTTTTTTCACCAATGCCCGGCAGCTTCGTAAATTCAGAAACCGCATCGGCAATCAATTTTGAGGAGTACTTCATGAGTGGCTAAAATAACCGTAATTGCTATATTGCGCGGAGTATGATTCGAAAACTTTCTATTGTTATTCCAGCCTATAATGAAGGCGCTACTATTCACCGCATTCTTGATAAAATTCAAGAAGTAAAAATTTTGAACGATATAGAAAAGGAGGTAGTGCTGGTAAATGATTGCTCAAGTGATAACACCGAGGAAGCAATTCTGAATTACCAAAAGCAAAATCCAAACATTGGTATTTTGTATCGTAAGCACGAAATAAACAAAGGTAAAGGAGCGGCTCTTCATACCGGAATTAAGGAAGCTACGGGAGACGTAATTGTAATTCAGGATGCAGACTTGGAATATGACCCGAACGAGTTCAATATTTTATTGAAGCCCATCTTAGATGATTTTGCCGATGTGGTTTACGGTTCGCGTTTTATGGGCGGCAATCCACATCGTGTTTTATTTTTCTGGCACACCATCGGAAATAAAATGCTTACTGCCATGAGCAACATGTTTACCAATCTGAACCTTACTGACATGGAAACCTGCTACAAAATGTTTCGCTCACCCATTTTAAAATCGCTCGACTTAAAAGAAAACCGTTTTGGTTTTGAACCTGAAGTAACTGCCAAGATGAGTCGATATCCAAACGTTCGCATTTATGAAGTAGGCATTAGTTATTATGGAAGAACTTACGAAGAGGGTAAAAAAATAGGATGGCGCGATGGGTTTAGAGCGTTGTATTGTATTTTGAAATACAATCTGTAAAAACAATTTTCAATGAAAAGTAAAAACCGAATTTCATTAGCTGCTTTTGTTTTTAGCTGTTTGTTTTTGCTTACGGTTTCTTTTCTTGTAAGTAAGTGGGATGATTGGGAATCACAAAAATTAATTACGTGGGATTCGTCAGGATATTACATGTATCTGCCCGGGTTTTTCTATGATGACCTCGGTAAATTGAATAACCACCAATATATTATTGACCAATACAAACCGTGCGGAGATTTTTTGAATGAATACAAAAGCCCCATTGGTAAATACGTAATCAAGTATTCGAGTGGCATGGCGCTTATGTATTTGCCCGGCTTTGTTGCAGGGCACGTGTATGCAAAGCTTGCACATTATCCTGTAGATGGATTTTCGCATCCATATCAGTTTTGCATGGGCATGTATAGTTTGCTTATTTCTTTTCTTGGGTTATGGTTCGCTCGCAAAGTGCTTCTCAATTATTTTTCTGACGGAGTTACAGCGTTCACCAT
>CANJRM010000066.1 GCA_947476645.1 Bacteroidota bacterium | reverse complement strand
AGATTCAATTGGTCATCGCTGGTGAGCAAGTCCGAGTCTTCAATAGCAGGGTTCTTACAGCCCTGTAAAGAAAAGAAGCACCAGCAAAATAATGCCGGTGCTATCAAAAAACGTAGGTACTTTTTCAAATTAGTTTTCGGTATTAACACGTGGTAAATAAAGGAAACTAACGCGTAGTTCGAGAGAATATTTTTGTAAAAGGTGCTAAATAACGGAAGAGGGTTCTCTTCTTTAATAGCCAGCTTCATTACTTTTTTACCCTTCGATTTTTTTACGTGGCTTTGAACTTTCTCGTCTAACTCTTCGCCAACGATTAACGCATCGGCAAATTCAGTTCCCGCAATGTTCAAGCTGGTGTTGTCGCCTGCTTTGAAAAACTCTAAATGTTTTTTAGAAATGTCGCTGCTGATAGCCAACTTAGTTGTGAAATTGCTTTTCAGTTTGTCTTTGAATTCATTTCTGGCAACCGAGTAAATAACTTTTGCGTTAGCAAAAACAGGGTCGTCTTTGTAAGTAGTTTTCAAATACATAGGAATAAGACTTGTCATCCAGCCAATGCAATGGATAATATCCGGAGCCCAGCCAAATTTGCGAACTGTTTCCAATGTTCCTTTGCAGAAGAAAATCATGCGGTCAGAATTGTCGTCAAAGAACTTGTTGTTCTCATCGTGGAAAAGCAATTTGCGTTTGAAGAAATCTTCGTTGTCTAAGAAATAAACCTGCAAACGTGCTCCCGGTAATGAAGCCACTTTAATAACTAAAGGAAAATCTTCGTCATCAATAATTACGTTGATACCTGAAAGGCGAACCACTTCATGCAAACGGTGACGTCTTTCATTAATCGTTCCGAACTTCGGCATGAGCACGCGAATTTCCATGCCGCTGTCCTGCATGTACTTAGGAAGTTCATTCGCAATTTTAGAAACTTCGGTGAACGCCACATACGGGTCCATTTCCTGAGTAATAATCAGAATTCTCTTTTTTTCCATAATATTGTTTGTATTGTTTGGTGAGAAAATATATTAGCGCGTTTTTCAACGGAGTGCAAAGATACTAACAAAAAATTGAAATAACACCAACTTTCATAGAACAAAACTGTTAAGCCCCTTTATTCATGCTCGTTTTTAAACAGGTAAAAGATTTACAAAAGCACCTTAAAGCCCTTGCTAATCAAGGGCAAACGATTGGTTTTGTGCCAACGATGGGAGCTTTACACGAGGGTCATATATCTTTAATTAAAAAGAGTAAAAAACAGGCAAAATGCACCGTTTGCAGCATTTTTGTGAACCCAACGCAGTTTAACGACCTCAAGGATTTTGAGAAATATCCTTCGACTATTGATGCCGATATGGAGAAGTTAAGTGCCGCAAAATGCGATGTATTATTTCTGCCCTCCGTCAAAGAAATGTATCCTGATGGCACGGGCAATAAACGCAAAATTGATTTTGGTTCATTGGCAAAAGTGTTAGAGGGCGAGCATCGCCCGGGGCATTTTGATGGCATGGCGCAGGTGGTGGAGCGGCTGCTGCGCATTGTGAAACCCGATTTGCTTTTTATGGGTTTGAAAGATTATCAGCAACAATTAATAGTGAGTAAGCTGATTGAGAAAAGAAAACTAAAAGTGAAATTGATTGCGCTGGAAACCATGCGCGAGAAGGACGGGCTTGCGATGAGTTCGCGCAATGTGCGGTTAGATAAGAAGGCGCGGAAACTGGCGGTGGAGGTGTCGAGAACGCTGAAAGAAGCAAGACAACAGACACAAGACAATAGACAACAGACAATACAAATACAGGAACGCGCTTTGCACAGATTGCAAAGTTTTAAAGGAATAGAGGTAGAGTATTTTGAAATTAGAAATGCGAAGACATTATTGGTGCCCGTAAAGAAATCGGAAAAACTAATTGCGCTTATCGCAGTAAAAATAGGCGGGGTGAGGTTGATTGACAATATGAGGTTGAGCTAAACCCTAAACGCTTCGGCAATAAAATTCCTCATCGGTTCACTTAGCGCATACTCCTTATAAGCGGTGCGGTGAATAACTCCTCTTTTTTTAAGCGACATAATTGTTTTGGCCAAACCCCCTTTCGAAAGCCCGGTTATTTTACGCAGCGTTGGATAGTCGCCACGCCCTTTGTTATAGAAGTGAATCAAAAGCGTACCTATGTTTCTCAAACCTTTCCCGTTAACTGTAAGAAATCCATTCTTCCTTAGTCTTGCAGCAAACGCCCAATTATAATTTGGTACCGGTGCTATAATATTCGAATGCGCAGTTTTTTCTTCTGGAATTCCAACCCTAATTTTGGGGTCGGAGTTCCAGACTTCTGTATTTCCTACCGTAATTTTATCGTTGGAATTACCGGCTTCTGTATTTCCAACCAACATTTTATTATCGGGGTTCCAGCTTTCTGTATTTCCCACCCAAATTTTCTCATTGGAATTACCGAAGTCTGGAACTCCTACCATTTTTTTCTCGTTGGAAATAGAGAAGCCTGGAGACGCTCCCCCTGTTTTTAGGTAGGATATTTCGTTTTCTAAAAGCTCATTTTGCTTTAAAAGGATGGAAATTATTTGGTTTAGTCGTCCTGCCTCCTTTTTAAGGTCGGCTATTTCTGCTTCACTCATAGGAATTTCTTTTTTCGAAAATAATAAAAGAGTTGCGAAGTTTTAAAACTTCATAAGCATAAAAAAACAGCCCCGCAAAATTGCGGGGCTGTTGTCTTGTTTCTAACGTCTTGTGTCTCTTGTCTGCTTACTCCTCCGCCCACGCAATACTCAACTTCACCGCTTTTTTCCAGCCATCATAAAACGCAGTGCGCTCGGCAGGCTTCAGTTTTGGTTTAAACTGATTATCCATTTTCCAGTGCTTAATAATGTTTGGCTTTTTGTAAAAACCTACTGCCAAACCTGCGAGGTAAGCTGCACCGAGAGCTGTGGTTTCAGTCACCTTAGGTCTGTCAACCGGCACACCCAGCATATCGCTTTGAAACTGCATCAAAAAATTATTGGCACATGCACCGCCATCTACGCGCAATGATTTTAATTTAATTCCCGAATCCTGCTCCATAGCCATCAGCACATCCTTGGTTTGGTAAGTAATAGATTCTAAAGTAGCGCGCACCAAATGCGCTTTGGTAGTGCCTCTTGTCAATCCGAAAATTGCACCGCGTGCATCCATGTTCCAGTAAGGCGCACCCAATCCTGCAAAGGCAGGCACCACATAAACGCCTTCGGAACTTTCTACCGAAGTAGCATGATATTCAGATTCAGAAGCGGCATCAATTACTTTCAATCCATCGCGCAGCCACTGCACCGCAGCACCCGCTATAAAAATACTTCCTTCTAAAGCGTATTCCACTTTTCCGCCAATGCCCCAGGCAATGGTAGTAATCAACCCGTGTTTCGATTTCACCATTTTATTGCCTGTGTTCATGAGCATAAAACAACCCGTGCCATAAGTATTCTTTGCCATGCCCGCATTAAAACATGCCTGACCGAAAAGAGCGGCTTGCTGGTCGCCCGCAATACCCGCAATAGGAATTTCCACATCAAAAACCGCGCGGTGCGTAAAGCCATAAATGCGACTGCTGTCAGTCACATACGGCAACATGAGCAAAGGAACTTCCATTGCATCTAAAAGTTTTTGGTCCCACTTTAATGTTTTGATATTAAAGAGGAGTGTACGCGATGCGTTGCTGTAATCGGTAATGTGCAAACTTCCATCAGTCAGTTTCCAAACCAACCACGAATCAATGGTGCCAAAAAGCAATTCGCCTACTTCGGCTTTTTTGCGTGCGCCTTTTACGTTATCTAAAATCCATTTTATTTTGGTTCCCGAAAAATAGGAGTCAATCACCAGCCCGGTGTTATCGCGCACATACTTTTCAAAATCTTTTTTCTTCTTCAGCGCGTTGCAGGTGTCGGCAGTTCTGCGGTCTTGCCACACAATGGCGTTGTAAATAGGAGTGCCGGTTTTCTTATCCCACACCACGGTGGTTTCGCGCTGGTTAGTAATGCCTATCGAGGCAATTTGCCCAAACTCAATGCCCGCTCTGCGTATAGCTTCCTTCGCAGTGTAAAGCTGTGAGTTCCAAATTTCTTCGGGGTCGTGTTCCACCCAACCCGGCTTTGGAAAAATTTGGGAAAACTCTTTTTGAGCCATGGCTACCACGTTGCCCTGGTCATCAAAAACAATTGAACGTGAACTCGTTGTTCCCTGGTCTAGCGCCAGCACGTATTTTCTGTTATCAGGCATAGTTTGACAGATTAGCGGATTATGGATACTTTAGCGATTTAAATATAGAAAGAACCCAATACGGTGTATCTTTTTTATAAACATTTTTAGTCCCAAGCCCTCTTCACCCTACCTTATTTTCGGGTTGTTGGCGTTCCGCAAAACGCGGCTTGGAGTCCGAATCGGTTTATTTGACCAAATAACAACGATATGTCATGGTGAGCTTGTCGAACCATATTCGTTCAAATCCTTCGACAGGCTCAGGATGACATATTGCAGAGTAAACGCAAATAATTATTTATGAAGAAAGGAAGACAAATACGATTGATTGAAATCAAAAGCGAAGTTGGTGCCGGAACCCGTGGAGCAAGTTTGGGGGTTGATGCCGTTAAGATAGCCGCGCTCGATTTTAGAAGCAATTTCTTCAAGAACCACCGAAGCATAAACATACCCGATGATAATGCGGCTCTGCATGGCATGATTGAAAGCCGCTATGCCAAGCGGATAAGAAGTGTGTTGAAAATGTATGAGCGCATTGGTGCCGCTTTGCGCGATTCATTGAAGGATGGAAAGTTTCCGCTTGTGCTTTCGGGCGACCACTCCAATGCTGGCGGAACCATTGCGGGAATTAAAATGGCTTATCCCGATTCGCGCCTTGGCGTTATTTGGATAGATGCCCATGCCGACCTGCACTCGCCTTACACCACCCCTTCGGGAAATTTTCATGGCATGACCCTCGCCACTGCGCTTGCCGAAGACAATATTGAAAACAAGGTGAACGATTTAGATTATGAAACCATCGAACTTTGGGAACGCCTCAAAACCGTTGGTGATATAAGCCCCAAAGTTGAATACCGCGATTTGCTTTTTATGACCCTGCGCGATTTTGAAGAGCAGGAAGGTTATTTGCTCAAGCAGCATAAAGTCAAGAATTTCTCTACTTCCGAAATTCGCAAAACAGGCGTTACCAAAATTTGCCGCGAGGCCATGAAACATCTTTCGCACTGCGATAAGGTTTACATTTCGTTTGATGTAGATGCGCTTGACCCATCTATTTCGCGCGGCACAGGCACGCCCGTAAAAGGCGGCATCAACGAGCGCGAAGCGGCTGATATTATTTTGGAATTAGTGCAAAACGAAAGAGTCTGCTGCCTCGAGTTCACCGAAATAAACCCCACCCTCGACAGCGAAAACGTAATGGCAGAAACTGTTTTTGAAATTCTACAAAAGGTAGCAAGACAGGTAGAGATAATTTGAGTTGCGTAAGTAATTCGACTTAAACATTACCAAAACCCTTTCCCCTCTTTTTTTACTTTTACCGCCTCTATGGCAGAATACATTGTAAGTGCACGTAAATACCGTCCCGCTCATTTCAACGAAATGGTTGGGCAGGAACAGGTGGCGCTTACTTTAAAGAATGCCATTCGCACAGGTCACCTAGCGCATTCTTTTCTTTTTTGTGGACCTCGCGGAGTTGGAAAAACAACAGCCGCGCGCATACTCGCCAAAACTATCAACTGCGAAAATATTACTACCGATTATGAGGCTTGTGATAAATGTGAGAGCTGTGTTTCGTTTCAGAAAAATGCTTCGTTCAATATTCATGAATTAGATGCTGCGAGCAATAATAGTGTAGAAGACATCCGCAATCTGGTTGACCAGGTTCGCTTTCCTCCACAAAGCGGCAAATACAAAATCTACATTATTGATGAGGTGCACATGCTTTCGGCTGGTGCTTTCAATGCGTTTTTGAAAACGCTGGAAGAACCGCCTTCGTATTGCAAGTTCATTTTGGCTACTACCGAAAAGCACAAGATACTTCCTACCATTCTTTCTCGCTGTCAGATTTTTGATTTCCGCAGAATTGGTATTGATACGATTGTAAAGCACCTCAAACACATTTGCGAAGCCGAGAAAATAAATGCTGAAGAAGATGCGCTGCACATCATAGCACAAAAAGCCGATGGCGGTATGCGCGATGCGCTTTCGATGTTCGACCGCCTTGCGAGTTTCAGCAACAACACCTTGACTTATGCTTCTGTGTTGGAAAACCTAAACGTGCTCGACTACGATTATTTCTTTAAAGCTACAGATGCGTTGCTGGTTGAGAATCTTTCATTCATTTTGCAGTTGCTTGATGAGGTTTTGAAGAAAGGATTTGAAGGCGATGATTTTGTGTTGGGCATGTGCGAACATTTCCGCAACCTTCTTTTTTGCAAAGACGGTAAAACACTTGCTATGCTTGAGGTGAGCGAGAATCTGAAACAAAAATATGCGGTGCAGTCATCACTGGCTTCGGCAGATTTTTTAGTGAACTGCCTCAACCTCGGTAACCAATGCGATGTGCATTACAAGCAATCGAAAAACAAACGCCTCACGGTAGAACTTGCACTCATAAAAATGTGTTACGTAAATTCAGTAGTGAGCATTGATGCTGACACGAGTAAAAAAAAACTCCCTGAAGCAGTAAAGCCCGAAGTGCGAAGCTCGAAGTCTGAAGTAAATACAGAAGAGCAAGTAAAGGTTGTCAATGAACCTGCTTTCAATCCAAACGACAAACCTAAAACAGATAAACCCGCCACTGTAAACTTGCAACCGACAACGCGCAATGTACAGCCTGCAACTCTTTCAAAAAGTAAAAAGGTTCTTACGCTCGATTCGATAAATGACAATGAAGGCTCTACTGAACAAAAAGAAATCATTCAAGCATCAGAAGAAACAACTGAAGGCGAAATTTTAATTCTGAATCAGGAAAACATTTTACAGTTGTGGAACGAGTATGCTGCTCGAATTTCGGAAGAGAAAAAAGGGTTGAAAATAAATTTCAGTTTATATGAACCTGTGCTTGACGAAACGAGCTTGAATAAAATTACTCTCTCTGTAAAAAGTGACATTCAGAAAAAGCAATTTGATGAAGTGCGCATGGGCGTTCAGAATTTTATTTCGAAACGCACCGGAGTAACTATTGAAATGAAAGTGCTGGCAGATAAACAGATAGACAACGGAGCTAAACCTTATACTCCCAAAGAAAAGTTTGAACGGCTGATTGAAAAAAACCCCGCTATCAAAAAAATGCAACAGCAGTTCGGGCTCGAATTAGATTACGATTAAGATTTTAAAACGATAAAACCATTCTAATGAAATTCAAATTCTCAGTTCTTATTTTTGGCATCCTTATTTTTTGTAGCAATACAGATGCACAGCAGTTAGCTACTTCCCCAAGTCAAACGTATCAGAAAGCACCTACTACCAGTCAAACGCAACAGGCAAAACTTACGGCAGGTGCGCCAATAGTTAACAACTCTACACCAAGTAAGCAATTGACTATTGCGCCTGTTGTTGCTGCCTCAACTTCCACTGAACGTGCTTTTGGGAAACAAGAACCTGTTGCCAAAAGAAGTGAGGTAGAAGAACCAAGACCATTGATATTAACCAATGACCCGTTCAACACGCTTATCTATACATTGAAAAATGGATTGAAAGTTTACATCAGCGTAAACAAAGATGCGCCACGCATTCAAACTTTGTTTGCTGTAAAAGCAGGTTCTAAATTTGACCCGCCTTCTACTACAGGTCTCGCACATTATCTGGAACACATGATGTTTAAAGGCTCTCATGATTTCGGAACAAAAAACTGGCCGAAGGAAAGTGTGTTGCTCGATTCTATCTCTGCCAATTTCGAATACCACAAAAACGAAAAAGACGAGGCGAAGAAAAAATTGATTTACGCGCACATTGATTCATTCAGTTACGAAGCATCGAAATGGGCAATAGCCAATGAGTACGATAAAATGACTTCTTCCATTGGTGCACAAGGCACCAATGCATTTACTTCAACCGATATGACCGTTTACCAAAACGATATTCCATCAAATGCACTCGACAAATTTCTGCAATTGGAAAGCAATCGCTTTAAAACGCTTGTGCTTCGATTATTTCACACCGAGTTGGAAACGGTATATGAAGAATTTAATCGCAATCAGGATAACGACCGTGTATGGAGTGATCATGCGGTGGAAAATGCTTTGTTACCAAACCATCCTTATGGTACGCAAACCACGATTGGTTTAGGTGAGCATTTGAAAAATCCTTCCATGGTAAACATTCACAACTACTACGATGCTTACTATTGCCCTAACAACTGCGCAGTAATTTTAGTAGGAGACCTTGACCCTGATGCTACTATTAAATTGGTTGAAAAATATTTTGGTGATTGGAAATCTGGCGACCAACCTACATTTACACAGGGAGCAAGAGCCATTTCCGGACATCCCATTGAACGCGAGTATAAAGGTCCGCAACCCGAGCATGTGATTATGGGCTATTTATTCAACGGTGCAAATTCGTATGACGCGCTTCTATTGCAGATTGTTGACCGCATACTTGCCAATGGCGAAGCGGGACTGATTGATTTGGATTTGGTGCAACAGCAAAAAGTGTTGCAGGGCTATTCTTTTATCGATGACAATAACGATTACTGTTTTCATAAGTTTTATGGAGAACCAAAGCAGGGACAAAAATTAGAAGAGGTAAAAGATTTACTGCTCGGTGAAATTGACAAACTGAAAAAAGGCGATTTCGGTGACTGGGTAATTCCTGCCATTATTCAAAACATGAAACTGGAACGAATGAAAGCCGCTGAAAAAAATGATGGCAGAGCTTACACCATGATGGGAACTTTCGTTCATAATATTGCCTGGAAAGATTGGGTAAACGAAATCAGCGAGCTGGAAAAAGTGACGAAAGAAGAAATAGTCAACTTCGCCAACCAACATTACAAATTGAATTATGCAGTTTGCTACAAACGCCAGGGCGATGCCGATGTACACAAAGTAGAAAAACCAAAAATTACTTCGGTGGTCATGAACAAGGAAGATATTTCTGATTACAAAAAAACTTGGGACGCTCTTCCGCAGCCATCACTTACACCTAAGTTTTTAGATTTTCAAAAAGACATTGTGCATTTGAAAATGGCAAACGGCACTGTGCCATTTGACTACATACGCAACACAGTCAATCAAACATTTTCGCTCGATTATATTTTCGACATGGGTACCGATAATATCCGCGACCTTGGTTTGGCAATCGGGTATCTCGAATATCTGGGAACTGATAAATATTCAGCTCAGGATTTGAAAAAAGAATTTTTTAAACTGGGAGTAACCTTTGGCGTAAACAGTAGCAGAGATCGTGTGTTTGTTTCGCTTTCGGGTTTGGAAGAAAACTTAGAAAAAGGAGTAGAGTTGTTTGAGCATGTGCTGGCCAATGTAAAAGCCGATTCTTCGGTGTATCAAGAAATGGTAATGGACATTACACAGAAACGCGAAAACGCCAAGAAGAACAAAGGAGCTATTCTTTATAACGGCTTAGGCAATTATGCAAAATACGGAACGCTCAATCCGTTCAACAATGTAATGAGTGAAGGAGAGTTGCAGAAAGAAAACGTAAACAAGTTAGTTGCTTTGATTAAAGGGCTAGGCAGCTACAAGCATTCTATTTTCTATTACGGCAATCGCGAAGCCAATGATGTATTGAAGGTGTTCAACAAAATGCATCCGGTTCCGGCTACGCTTAAAGATTATCCGGCAGCAAAAAAATATCCTGAGTTGCCTATGGCAGAAAAGAAAGTATATGTGTGCTACTATCCTATGAAACAGGCAGAGATAGTGATGGTGGCCAAAGATGTTTTGTTCAACAAAGATTTGTTTCCTTACGCGTATCTCTACAACGATTACTACGGCTCGGGCTTATCGTCTATCATGTTTCAGGAAATTCGCGAGAAACAAGCGCTGGCATATTCTGTTTACAGCCGCTTTGATGTGCCGCAACATGCCAATGAATCGCACTACGTAACTTCATATGTAGGCACACAGGCCGACAAAATGAAAACTGCTTTAAGCGAAATGAATAAACTGCTCAACAACATGCCTGAAGTAAAACAGCAATTTGAAGGCGCGCGTTCAAGCGTTATTAAAACGTTGGAAAGTGATTGGACTACCCGCAGCGATATTTACTGGGCTTATGACCGCGCTAAAAAACGTGGCTTGAATTACGATGTGCGCAAAGTAATTTACGAAAAAGCAAAAACCATGACACTGACTGACGTGCACAATTTCTTCAATACACACGTGAAGGGCAAAAATTATACTTACCTCGTGGTTGGCAAAAAAGAAGACATCAAATTAGATGTGCTTAAAGCAATAGGTCCCGTGCAGGAGTTAAGCACGAAAGAATTGTTTGGATATTAAGAGCCCATTATAATTTCTGAAATAAAAAGCAAAGTCAGAAGTGACTTTGCTTTTTATTTTCTGCTCTCACTAACCCTGCAATACTTTACGCGAAGTTTCTATTTTAGCATCCCTAAAAAATCAATATGGACTTATCAGAAATTACAGGAATAAGCGGCATGCCGGGCTTATTCAAAATTGTTGGTCGCAGAGCCGATGGACTTATTCTTACTTCAATGGCCGATGGTAAAACACAATTTGTTTCGGGAAGGACAAATTTGTTTTCTACCCTTGACAACATTACACTTTACACGACTGATGAACCAGCAATACTCAAAGATGTGTTGGCTTCTATTAGAAAGAACGAAGCAGCAACTCCTGTTCCCGATATAAAAGATGAAGCGGCTTTGAAGGCATGGCTCGAAGTGGTGTTGCCAACTTACGACAAAGAGAAAGTGCACGTAAGCGACATGAAAAAATTGGCGAAGTGGTATAACCTGCTGAACGCACAAAATTTGATTGAAGAGTTAACAGCCGAAAAAGCAATCACCGAAGAAGGCAAAGAAGAAATTGCAGCCGATGCTAAAAAGGAAAGCAAACCTAAGGTAACTAACAAAGTTGACCATTCAACAAAAGCGCATACCAAACCCGCTCCTGTAAAAAAGATTACCACACCGCGCAAAGCATCGTAGTAGAATGAGTGAAGCGGCATCGGTAGAAATTCCAAAACGGAAACAACGTTTCTTTTTGACAGAAGATTTTGAACCTTCTACCTGGGAGGCTATAGAACCTTACTATCAGAACTTACAAAGTCGTGAAATAAATTCTGTTGCAGAACTGCGCCAATGGTTGCGCGATAGTAGCGAACTCGATGGCGCCTTGGGCGAGCACGGTCGCTGGTTATATGTGCGCACCACCATTGACACCTCAGATGAAAAAGCAAAAGCAGCTTTAATCAATCTCTACGCAAACATTTATCCTAAAATGTCGGTGGCAGATCAGCAACTGAAAAAGAAATTTGTTGACAGCCCCTTTATAGAAGAGTTAGACCATGATTTATTTTCCACCACCATTCGTAGAATAAAAAAATCGGTGGAGCTTTTCAGAGAGGAAAACATTCCTCTTACTACCGAAATGCAGGTGAAACAAAATGGTTACGACCAAATAATGGGTGCACAGAGCATTTTTTATAAAGGCGAAACATTAACCATTGCACAAGCAGAAGGTCTTATGCGAAGCACCGACCGCAAGGAACGCGAAGAAGTTTTCAAACTAATTGCTGAAAGAAAATTACAGGATGCCGATAAACTTGATGATTTATTAAGCGACCTGATTCGCATTCGTCATCAAATTGCATTGAACGCAGGATTCAAAAACTATGTAGAGTTTCGTTTTGCAGAGCTCGGCAGATTTGATTACACACCCGCAGACTGTCTTCAGTTTCACCAATCGGTAGAAGAAGTCATCATGCCCTTGGTGAATCAACTTTCAGAAGAACGGAAAAAATTATTGGGAGTAGAGTCGCTCAAACTTTGGGATAAAACTGTTGATACCAGCGGTAAACCAGCGTTGCAACCTTTTACAAACACACAGGAACTAATTGAAAAAACCATTGACTGCTTCAACCACCTCGACCCTTATTTTGGCGAGCGAATTGAAATCATGCGCGAAATGAAATATCTCGACCTTGATTCGCGCATGCACAAAAGCAACGGTGGCTATAACATGGGCATGAACGAAATAGGTGTGCCTTTTGTTTTCATGAACTCCACCAATTCTGAACACGATTTAATTACTATGGTGCACGAAGGCGGTCATGCCGTGCACACTTTTCTTACACACGATTTAGAATTGCAGGCATTCAAAGAAACTACTTCTGAAATTGCTGAAGTAGCTTCTATGGGAATGGAACTGATGACCATGCAGCACTGGGATATTTTTTATGCCGATGCCGATGATTTAAAACGCGCGCGCACAAATCACCTGCAGTATATTCTGAGTGTGCTTTCAAAAACCTGCTTAGGCGATGCGTTTCAGTTTTGGTTATACAACAACCCAACTCACACAAAGGAAGAGAGAAGAGCTAAATGGTTTGAACTCGTAAAAAAGTTTACTCCTTCAAATATTGATTTCAACGGCTCTGAAGATTTTCAGCAAACGAGCTACCAGAGCATTTTGCATTTCTACATTGTGCCGTTCTATTACATTGAATATGCTTTTGCCGAATTGGGCTCTATAGCCTTGTGGCGTTTGTTTATCAGCGACCGTAAAACTGCCATTGCAAATTATAAGAAGGCGCTCCAACTCGGTTACACCAAATCAATTCCTGTTTTTTACGAAACACTTGGAGCAAAATTTGATTTCTCGAAACCATACATTGCGGAACTCACCGCATTTTTACAGAAACAAATTTCGGCTTTGTAGTTTTTAGTTCTGCTTCGATAGAATCTTCATCACCACTTCATTCATGTAGTCGCCATTCCTGTCACCAAACCAACCCATAGTTTTGGTTTCGTAAGTATTTAGTAAATACCTTTTACTATGAGTGATGTAACCAATGTATCCACCATTAAAACTGGTCACAACCAAATTCAAATTTTTTCTGTTTGCTGCTGAATCCATTTCGGCAACCAACTCGCCACTATAATCGCAAGGCATGCCGGCAAAAAACACATTGCCTATTTGAAACGTGTTGATGAACGAATTTTCATCGCCAAATAATTTTTTAAAAAGCCAGGGGCGAACAACTATGTTTTCGGTTACACGTAAGTTCGGTTCGCGCAAATACAAAGGCAAATGAACCATGTGCATGTGGTAAACAAAATCTGTTTTTATGCTGTCAAAATTTTGTAAAACAATTTTCGAAATTCCATCAGCCATATACTTGGCTTCTGTTTCCTGCCCTTTCGAAAACTCAAATGGACCATGACTTCCCACAGCACCTGCACTGAATGAACTGAAATTTATTTTTCCGCTCTCGTTTAAATTCTTCATCAGCAATCCGCACCAATCGGCAGAAAGCTTCATCAGGTTTTCGTGAAACACGGTATTGTGTGCTGCAAACGTGATGATGCTTGCGCGCTCTCCGTTCTCTTTTTCAATTTTTACAATGCGCAACATTGAATCAACTGTTCCAAGCGAATCAGGCAGATGCGCCATTTGTGTAACCAGACGATTGAAAACCATTTTGCTCGTAGGAAAATCAGCATAACCAATTTTAGCAGCAGCACAATTCTTCTCTGCCGCTATAATGGCTTTTGAAATTTGAGCTGCAATAAATTTCGGAACGCGTTCATCGTATTTACCCGCAAAAATTTCTCCTACATAACTGCTATACCACGCACCAATGCTTGTATGTGTGTGCGTAGCCGTGAAGAAAATATTCGAAGCATCGAATCCTTTCTGCTTCAAAATAGTGTCAAACAATTTCGAAACCGTTGGCGGAATAATCAGCAGGTCAGCAGAAATGAAAGCGATTTTTTGATTGCCCTGTTTAAAAACAAAGGCACGCACATAAATAGAATCATGCACACCTTCAAAATACTTTCCGCCACGGTGCGCATCAATAGCAATAGGAGTACTAAATGGCGGAAGAAGATTAACGCACGCCCAACCCACCAGAACAGCTGAATCAGAATTTGGATTTTTCATTTCTACGATTGAATCAATCGCAGCAAGTTCTTTTTTATAAAATTCAGTTTGCCTGTATGCAGTTTTGTCCAAGGGTTTGAAACAAATTACTGCAACGAAAAGGAGCAACCCTATAAAAGCAGTGAGCGAAATAAAAGTCCAACGAAATATTTTTTGCATGAAATATTTTTCGGAAGAAAGAATTGTCATCCTGAGCCTGTCGTAAGATTACACCTTCACCAACTCTGCATTTGCATTTACCGCAGCTTCTATAAAATCAAAAGTGGTAAGTATTTCTGCCTTGCCGGGTTTTACCACAACTGTATGCTCAAAGTGAACAGACGGAGTTCCGTCTTGTGTAGCTATGGTCCAGTTATCGCGCTTGGTATAAACTTCGCGCTTGCCTAAATTCACCATGGGTTCAATTGCAATCACACAATTCTCCGGAAGTTTAGCACCATCTCCTTTTCTTCCGTAGTTAGGCACCTGCGGGTCTTCGTGCAAAGTTTTTCCAACACCGTGCCCTACTAATTCGCGCACACACTTGTAAGGGTTTTGCCGCTCGCAAAAATCCTGCACCGCAAAACCGATATCGCCTGTGCGCTTTCCTACAACAGCAAATTGAATTCCTAAATACAACGACTCTTTCGTTACCTGCATCAATTTCAGCGTTTCGGGCTTCACATTTCCTATGCCAAAAGTATAAGCCATATCACCATGATAGCCATTCATAAAAACACCACAATCCACTGAAATAATATCTCCGTCTTTATATTCTTTAACTGTAGGAATGCCGTGCACCACTTCATCATTCACCGAAATACAAAGTGCAGCAGGAAATCGCTGATAACCTTTGAAAGAAGGTTTGCCTCCGTGGTCAGCAATAAATTCTTCGGCTAATTTATCAAGAGCTAATCCGTTTGTCCCAGCGCGAACTACTTTGCCAATTTCTCCCATCACCCGCGAAAGCACATCAGAACTTTTCCGAATCAATTCAATCTCTGCCGGTGTTTTTATTTTGATTGCCATTTGTTGCCTCAATAGTTTGTTATCAATAGTAACAAAAAACCCTTCTCGTTTCGGAGAAGGGTTTTTCTTTTTTCTTACATGCTGGCTGTTGCCATACCTTGTCTTCCCTTAATTCTTCCCGAAGAAGTAAGACCATCGTAATGGCGGTTCAACAAATACGTTTCAATAGTTGCTAAAGTATCGAGTACCACACCCACCATAATCAAAATCGAACTGCCTCCAAAGAAAAGAGCGAAAGCGCGGTTTACATCAAACAACATAACAATGGCTGGCATAATAGCTACGAATCCTAAGAATATCGCACCCGGTAAAGTGATTCTTGAAATAACAGCGTCAATGAATTCTTCTGTCTTCTTACCAGGTTTTACTCCGGGTATAAATCCGCTGTTTCGTTTCAAATCATCAGCAATCTGCGTAGGATTTACAATCAACGCGGTATAGAAATAAGTGAACGCCACAATCAGAATAAAATAAGTCAAATTGTATGGAACCGATTTAATATCGTTGAACGCAATCAGAAAACTTCCGTTGCGGTCGAAGCCCGGAATGAACTGAGCAACCGTTGCAGGAAGAAACATAATGGCCTGTGCAAAGATGATAGGCATAACTCCCGATGCATTTAATTTCAAAGGAAGATATTGACGAACACCACCTGCCTGCATCATCTTGCCACCCTGAACAATATTTCTTTTTGCATACTGAACCGGAATTCTACGTGTGCCTTGAATCAAAAGAATACATGCACCGATAACAACTACTAAGAATGCAATTTCAATTACAAACGACATAATTCCACCCTTCACCATACGCGAAGAAAATTCTTCGAGTATAGAACTCGGAAAACGTGCAAGGATACCCACCATGATGATGAGAGAAATTCCATTGCCAATTCCTTTATCAGTAATTTTTTCTCCCATCCACATGACAAACAAAGTTCCTGCAGTAAGAGTTACAATGGTTGAAACTGAAAACAAGAATGGAGACAGATTCGGAAGAACCGCAGCCGCATCTGCATTACGCAAATAAACCACGTAGCCCGCTCCCTGAAAAGCAGTAACAACAATAGTCAAGATGCGCGTCCATTGATTCAATTCTCTTCTGCCGCTTTCACCTTCCTTTTGTAATTTCTGAAAATATGGAATGGCAAGCGTCAACAATTGAATAGCAATAGATGCAGAGATGTAAGGCATAATTCCTAAAGCAAAAACCGAAGCACGAGCAAACGCACCTCCGGCAAATAAGTTAACGAGTCCTAGGATACCGCTGGCTCCCTGCGACTTCACATTGTCAAGTGCCGTTGGGTCAATTCCCGGAAGGGTGATATACGTTCCTAAACGGTAGATAAGCACTAAGCCGAGAGTGAGAAGAATGCGTGAGCGCAACTCTTCTATGCTCCATATCTCTCTTAATTTCTGAAAAAGTTTCATCCGGTTATATTCTGTTTTTTAAAAAAGGTCTGGGAGCAATGCTAATTGAAAAATCCCGATAACAAATCGGGACTCTCAGTATTTTTAGAATTAGTATTTCGCAATGGTTACTGTTCCCCCGAGTGCTTCAATTTTTGCCTTTGCAGCTTCGCTGATGGCATGAACAGAAACATTCACTTTGGTTTTCAATTCACCGCTGGCAAGAATTTTTACCAATTTGGTTTTGCCGAGCAATCCGTTTTCGCGCAATCCTTCTACAGTTACTTCTGTCAATCCGCGATTGTCAATCAGGTGCTGAATTTTTTCAAGATTCAAACCAACGAAAGATACACGATGGAAATTTTTGAATCCTACTTTCGGCATTCTTCTTTGTAAAGGCATTTGACCTCCTTCAAATCCAAGTTTCTGAGTATAGCCCGAACGTGACTTCGCACCTTTGTGACCTCTCGAAGAAGTTCCACCATCGGTAGAGCCTTGTCCTCTTCCTAATCTTTTTTTCGCTCTTCCTATTGACCCTTTTGCAGGTGTTAGATTATGTAATTCCATTGTTCTTGTATTTACCGTTGTCTTTAAACAATTAAATATTTTCTACCTTAATTAAATGCAGAACCTTGCGAATCATTCCGGCTACAGCAGGAGTGTTTTCCAATTCATTGCTTGAGCTGATTTTGTTCAGTCCTAAAGCTCTGATAGTTCTTTTTTGACGCTCATCTTTTTCGATGGTGCTCTTTGTTTTTGTAACTCTAACCTTTGCCATTGTATTTGAATTTATCTGACGTCTTTAAAATTATCCTTTGAAAACTTTTTCCATTGCTACTCCTCTGTTCTTAGAAACTGTATAAGGGTCACGCAATTTGCTCAATGCATCTAAAGTTGCTTTGATAACGTTTGCCGGGTTAGCACCACCTTGCGATTTTGCCAACACATCTTTAATACCAACGCTCTCCAAAACTGCACGCATAGAACCTCCTGCAATAACACCAGTTCCGTGAGAAGCCGGGCGAAGCATAACTCTTGCTGCACCAAATTTTCCAAACTGAACGTGAGGAATTGTTCCTTTGAAAACCGGAACGCTCACTAAGTTTTTCTTAGCATCATCAATTCCTTTTTGAATTGCTTCCTGAACTTCGCGTGCTTTACCTAAGCCTTCACCTACAATGCCATTGCCGTTACCAACAACTACTGTTGCAGAAAAGGTAAAAGTACGACCTCCCTTGGTAACCTTAGTTACTCTGCGGATGTTCACCACTTTCTCTTTCAATTCGAGTTCGCTCGCTTTCAATTTTTGAACGTTGAGTCTTGCCATTTTGTTTGTATAATCTTTGTAATCAATTAAAATTTAAGTCCGCCTTCACGTGCACCTTCAGCCAAAGCTTTCACTCTGCCGTGGTATAAATAACCGCCACGGTCAAACACTACAGAAGAAATTCCTTTCTCTGCCGCTTTCTTAGCAATTGAAACGCCTACATTTTTGCCTTGTTCGGTTTTGTTTCCTGTGCGGGTTAAATCTTTGTCGCGCGTTGAAGCTGCAGCCAAAGTACTTCCAGCCTCATCATTGATAAGCTGAACATAAATTTCCTTGTTGCTACGGAACACTGCTAAACGCGGGCGCTCTGCCGTTCCGGTAATTTTACCACGGATACGACCTCTGATTTTTTTTCTTCTTGCTTCTTTAGTTACTGCCATGACTTTCGGTTTTACTATTTACTACTTACTATTATTTCTTAGCGGCTGATTTACCTGCTTTTCTTCTCAGTATTTCACCTACAAACTTGATACCTTTGCCCTTGTATGGTTCCGGTTTACGGATAGTGCGGATTTTAGCACAAACCAAACCCAACAAATCTTTATCGGTGCATTCCAATGTTACAATCGGATTTTGTCCTTTATCCTGTTTAGCAGAAGCTTTAATTTCAGTTGGCAATAAAACCACCACCGGGTGAGAATATCCTACTGAAAGTGTAAGCACCTGTTTAGCCACATCGGCACGGTAACCTACCCCTACTAATTCTAATTCAGATTTGTAACCATCAGAAACCCCTTTAACCAAACTGCTCAACAACGCACGGTAAGTACCATGAAGTGCCTTGTGTCTTTTTTGTTCTGTAGGACGAGTTACTGTCAATGTTCCGTTTTCTACCTTCACGGTAATATCCGGATCAACTGCCTGAAACAATTCTCCTTTTGGTCCTTTCACTTTCACCACATTTCCCGCTGCTACTTCTACAGTAACATTCTTCGGAAGTTCAATGGGTGCTTTACCTATACGTGACATATTGTATTGTATTAATGGTTATTACTTATT